>JACTND010000122.1 GCA_014584305.1 Planctomycetota bacterium
CCAGCGTCGAACGACCTCCTCGGCCGACCATCCTTTGCTCAATCCAGGATCGAGCCGCACCAAGACATGCAGGTGGTTATCCATCACGGCGAAACCACAAACTGCGATGGCGAACTGACTGGAAAGCAACTCCAATCGCTCTTCAATCCACTGCTTGCGGTGCTCGAAGCCTTTTCCGCACAGCATCGCCTGTCGAACACAGCGGGAAACGCAGTGGTAGTAACGAGTCACATCAACATCGACCAGTAAATTCCGCGGCATCGTCATGGCAAACCCCAAGTCGCAAGTTTGTTTTGAAAACTCAATATTCGGATCGCCGTCGAATATACCAAAAACCCAAAGCCTGTCAATTTAATAATGCCTGTCCTTTTAATGTTTTACGTTTTGGTTAGCCGCCGATTTGGTACATGGCGCGGGGGGGGCGGATGAAACGGGGGTCGTTGATTCCGTGACCGGCGGCCTTGGCGGCTACGGATTCGCGAATCAAGCTTTCTAACTGTTCATGGCTGGCGTTGTTCCGGAGGTGGTCTTTGAGATTCCATTCCGTCGTGGAAAACAAGCAATTCCGCAATTGGCCGTCGGCGGTCAATCGCAAGCGATTGCAGTCGCCGCAAAACGGTTCTGTCACGGAATTGATGAAGCCAACGACCCCGTTGCCGTCGGCGTATTCATAGTCCACAGCCGGTTGGCTGGGATCCAACCGGGGTTTTGGATGGAGTCTCCCCAAGTGATTCTCGATAATTGACAGGACGCGGCGCCCGGAAAGGACTTGCGATGCGTGCCAATGCTGTTCCGCGTCGAGCGGCATATATTCGATGAACCGCAGTTCTAGACTCCTGCTTCGGCAGAACTCCGCTAAGGGAACTACGTCTTCCTCTGTCAGGCCGCGAATGGAGACGGCGTTGATTCGAATGTTCTCAAAACCGACCTGTTGGGCAACCCGAATACCGGCAAGAACCTGCTCCAATCCGTCCCGGCGGGCAATTTGTCGAAAAACATCTGGTCGCAAGGTATCAAGGCTAATATTCACCCTCATCATTCCAGCTGCGCGCAGCGCGTGCGCCTGGTCGGCCAGCAGCAGCCCGTTCGTAGTCAATGCCAAATCGGTAATACCGTCGATGCCGCGGAGCATGCGGATGAGATGGTCGAGCTGCCGTCGCGCCAGTGGTTCACCCCCGGTCAGTCGGATCTTGTGAATTCCCAACCGCACAAACACCGATGTCAATCGCGCGATCTCTTCATAGGTTAGTACGCGATCGCGGGGCAGAAACTGAACATCTTCGACAGGCATGCAATAAAAACATCGCAAATTGCAGCGGTCCGTGACGCTGATCCGCAACGATTCATGTTTCCTTCCAAAGCGGTCAACCAACATGTTCCGACTCGATAGGAAGCGTTCTCGTTTGCCGTTCATCGTCGGTTGACTGGCGGGCGGTCATTAAAGTCCGGGGGTGAGACCACGTGACGGCGCCGTTGGAACCGTGGTCCTGTTTCCATATTGGCACGGTTCGTTTGACTTCGTCAACAAGCCACTGTGCGGCAAGAAAGGCAGCTTCCCGATGCGCGCTGGACACAATCACCGCAATGCTGGCTTCGCCCAAGGGAACCTCACCCAATCGATGAACCAACGCAAGGCGCGCGATCGGCCACCGGCTCAACGCTTCATCGGTCAGTCGGCGTAATTCTTGTTCCGCCATCGGGCGGTAACAATCGTACACGAGGGTCAGAGTCTCATGGTTACCTGTCCATTGCCTCGAGGTTCCCAAGAATACAACCGTCGCACCGCATTCCGGTGAAATGGCCCAGGCATGAATCCGGCCCACATCGATCGGTTGGTCGGTCAATTCAACGAGAACCAAAGGAGCCATAAACCGCGTACGCTTTGTCCAACAGAAAACGGGGATCTTCCCTCAATTATAAGGGCTTTCGAGTAGTTTGCCGACAGGCGAATACAGTTTTCTGGGAACCCAGATGTACAAATGCGCATCGATTTGACTCGTATGCAAGAAACGACAAAAATCAATTGGGACCGGGCAGCCGGTGCCAGGGCTGTATCCTGCGAACAAAAGGGGGCATTTTCATGAAGCGATCCACTACATTCCTTCGGCTTTGCGCGGCCTTGATCGGGACCGTCGCGCTATATTTCAGCGCCGCGGCTTTGACGATTGGCTGCAGCCGTGTGACCAGCGGACAAGACGACGCGCCACCTTTTCGGCCGCCAGTGATTAACGATCAAGTCCGCGTGGCTGCGAATGCGCAGCAGCAATTTGGTTGGAGCCTCTATCGTGAATTGGCTTCCGGCGAGGACAATCTGTTTTGCTCACCGATCAGTATTAGCACGGCAATGTCCATGGTGGCGCTCGGTGCTTCTGGCGAAACCGAATCGCAAATGCGGACGACCTTGAACATCCCCGACGAGGATGATCCCCACCATGCTGCGATGACGGAGCTGATTCAGTTGTTGAACGTCCGTGACAAGTCACTGCAATTGCGAATGGCCAATCGCCTGTGGGCTCAAGCCGACCTCGAGTTCCGCGACGACTTCCTGGCGCGGATGCGGCTCCAGTATTTTGCTCCGGTGGGAAAAGTCAATTTTCGGCAAAACGCTGAGGCCGCGCGGCAGATGATCAATGATTGGGTGTCCCAGCAAACGGAGCAGCGTATCCGCGAGTTGTTTGCGGCGGGCGCGATCGACCAGGATACCCGATTGGTTGTCGCCAACGCGATTTATTTCAAAGCTGATTGGAAGACGCCCTTCAGGAAAGAAGCTACGAAACCTGCGGATTTTTTTCGGTTAGATGGGACGACCATACAAACCGACACGATGCATCGCAGCGGTGACATGCTGTATGCGAACGATGAGCATGTACGGGTCGTGAGCCTCCCCTATACCGGGCAGGGGTTATCGTTTGTCGTGTTATTGCCTAAACAACGCGACGGGCTCGCCGCGTTGGAGGAGCGACTGAACTCGGAATACCTCCACACGTTGTTGTCGTCGTTGCGGTCCCGCGAAGTGCGACTTGCATTACCGAAGTTCACGATGGAAACCAAGTATGTCTTGAACGACACGCTGCGCAGCATGGGTATCGAGCGCGCGTTCACACCTCAAGCACAGTTTGACCGAATGACGACGCACGAGGAATTGATGATTGGCACCGTTGTCCATAAAGCATTCATCGAAGTTAATGAACAGGGAACGGAGGCCGCCGCTGCCACTGGAGTGGAGATGAAGGTAGCGTCGGCCGTCGCCCCTCCCGAGCCCGAAATATTCAAGGCGGAGCATCCATTTGTATTTCTCATCAAACATGATGCCAGTGGAGCGATTTTGTTTTCGGGGCGGTTGACACAACCGACTCCCAAATAAATTCAACAAATGTTTGTTGTTGGCGAAACTGTCTTTCACTTGATGTGTTCAATTGCCAACGCGCACCGCGGAATTGGCTGGCACTGGGCATTGGTCCTGTAACAGTGGAATCCCCGGGCGGCGCGGGCATGTCCCGTTTTCAGGCATTGAGTAATCCGCGATACTGGCGCGTGACAGGACCATCGCAGATGGATGTTGCTATCGCCCCCAAAGTTCCGCGACGCAAGCGGGTGAAACAACGGCGGTAGCTAGGGAACTCAGGAAAATGGGTAGGGCGGCTTGTCGGTCAGCGAATCGTCGGCACAAAGTGTTGTCAGGTATGAGCTCATTGACCCGGATGTGCGGTTGATGCTGCAGGTCCGGCAAGGGAATGCGGCCGCATTTGAGGAATTGGTCGATAAATATCATCAACGCGTCGTGCAGTTTATGGAACACGCCGTGAATCGTGAAGTCGCCGAAGACCTGGCCCAAGAAGTTTTCTTGCGCGTGTATAGTGCGCGCGGAAATTACCAGCCTGGCGCCAAGTTTTGTACCTGGTTTTTCACGATCGCCAACAATGTAGCCAGTAATGCGTCCCGGCGATTGGGAACCCGAAAAGAAGTCACCATGACAAAACTAGCTGGCGCTCAGGCGGGGGAGACGCCGGAGATGACGGCTGCCGCCGCAAGTGGCCTAATGCCGGCGCGACAATTTGCCAAAAAGGAATTGGCTGAGGTTATCCGGACCGCCTTGCAGCAGCTCAATGAACGGCAACGAACCGCGATTTGGCTGTCGAAGTTTGAAGAAATGAGTTATCAAGAAATTGCCGACACAATGAATTTGTCGGTCAAGGCCGTCAAATCCCTCCTATCGCGAGCCCGTGCCACACTCCGCGACTTATTGCAACCTTATTTGGCGGTCGGAGCGTCGCCAGAACCATTGGACGACGGCCGGCGAGCCAATCGCTCCACGAGCGGGGAGGAGTGATCGATGTCCAACTCGGAACATGTCCCTGGCGTGGCGGCGATGGAAATGGATGAAGTATTGACCGCATATTTGGACGAGGAGCTGTCCCCAGAAGAGCGGTCCAGCGTTGAGCAACGTTTGAGTGAAGACGCCGAGTTTCGCGCCAGGTTGGTGGCTTTGGAGCGGGCATGGGAGGTTCTCGACGAATTGCCGCGGAGCGTACCCAATCACTCATTTACAAAAAGCACCGTGGAATTGGCGGTTGCGGAGATGAGTCGCGAGTTACGCCGTTCGCGCCCCTGGTGGTCAACGTGGCTAACGCGCGCCATCGGGTACATCGTAGTTCCGCTACTCATAATGATTGGTGCCTATGCGATTACCTATTCGGTGCGGATGGCACCCTATCGCCAACTCGTACAGGAATTGGAGTTGATCGAGAATTTTGAGATGTACGACAAGGTCAACTGCGACCTGGAGTTCGTGGAGTTATTGGAATCGTACGGGTTTTTTGGCGGAGGCGATGGCAATGGACCGCTGTAATTCCGCGGGCCGACGACTGGCTTTCTCCCGGACGGTTCCCTGGACATGGGTCATGATCCTGTCTTGCGCCACCGGGTCGGGGTTGATGGCCGCACTTACGATTGGCGCCAACCGCGCCAGTCCTGCACACACCGAAGTCAATAGCCAACGATTGGAGGCGATGTCGTCGAACGAAATTCTGGCATTGAAGCGAAAGCTCAAACGTTTCGAGCGGATGACTGCTGAGCATCAATCCCGTTTACGAGATTTTCATGCTCGACTCCATGCTCACCCAAAACGGGCTAATTTGATGCGCACGTTGAAGCAATACTATGAATGGCTGGCCAGCCTGGATAGCAAGTTGCAAGCAGAGGTCGTCGATACCTTGGATCATCAGCAGCGGCTAGCGCGGATTCGCGAGATTCGTACCGAACAAGCCCGCGCCTTGTCGTTTTTGCCGGTTTCCGATTTTGAGAACTTTGATGAATGGCTGCGGGATTTGGCGAATCAGAAGCAGGAGTTGATTCGAGAACTGTTCCGGTCGGTCCAAAGACCAGGCAGACGCGAGCTGGAGTTGGACGAAAGTTCACCGCCCGAAAGGTTGGTCCGATTGCTGATCCGCACGCCAGGTTACCAATCGCGGATCATTGATGATGCTGATATTCAAAGTCTGCGCAAACACCTGTCCGAATCCACGGCCCAAATGATGGCCGATCCCAACATCGCGCGCAACTTGATTGTCCATTTTGTGCGCAATCAGTACGTGGGGCCGGAGGAATTGCAACGTTTTTATGTCCACGAGTTGACCGCCGAGTTGCGCGACGAATTGGACAAGTTGCCACCTGACCAAATGGCGGCCCAATTGCGGCGTATCTACCAACTGAAACAACTCGGTTTTCCGCGCGAGCAATGGGGAAGGCGAATGATCAACCCCGGAGGTCGATCCGCAGGTAACTGACCTAGCGATACGCCAGTCCGTCAGATACCCTTTCGATCGGGATTTGTGGGAAAACCCTTACGGTTCCACAACCCGCTGGACGACAAGCAAAAATGCCCATCATCTGGGCACTTATTTATCCAACTGGGCGTCTATAATACAAAAACAGAATGTATTGACCCGCGCGCAGGATCAAAAGGATGTCCAATAACCCCGTCGAAACGATGCAACCTGTCGAATCCGGGCGAGCGGCCTCGGCCAGACCGGCGTGGGAGGAGTTCTTTGAACGTCAGATCGAGGCCACGCGTCGCCAAGTGCGCTGGGCGGAGCTGGCCGCTGGCTTTGTGCTGATTCTCGTGTGGTGCCTGGTCGTAGTGATGCTGGCTGTTTTAATCGATGGCTGGATCGCTCCTCTGGCCCTGTGGGCGCGCTGGTCGGCCTTAGTGTGTTTAGCGAGCGGCGCCGTATTCATCGCCGGGCGTTATATGGCGCCCTACATCCTGCGACGCATCAGCCCCGAGTATGCAGCCAAGATGATCGAAGACGGCAGCGAAGGATTCCATAACAGCTTATTAAATTATCTGTTCCTGCGCCGTAGTGCGGCTACAGTCAATCCGGCGATACTGCAATCCGTTGGCCAACGGGCCTCTCAGGATATTGGGTCGGTCTCACCTCTGGAAAAAGTCGATTACAGTCGAGCCATTCGTCGCGGATTTATTCTAATGGCCCTATTCGCGCTTTTCGTGGTGTACGCGATCGCATCGCCCAAGAGCCCCTGGCCGACGATTCAGCGCCTATTGTGGCCGGGCGCTCCAATTCCCCATCCGGCCACGGTCACGATTGCCGTTGTGCATCCCGGCGACGCCGAAGTCGTATTCGGGCAAAAGCTCTTGGTGTCTGTAGAGGTTCGCGGTCGCCACGATCCGCAAGCAGTTCGACTCTTGTATTCGACATTCGACGGACAACAAATTGGTCTGGCGCAAACGATGCGCTCGGAAGGTGATTCCCATCGTTATCAATTAGAGTTGGCGACGACGCCGACTGGTATTCAACACGATCTGCGCTACTGGATTGAGGTTCATGACGGGCGCTCGGTCGATTATACGGTCACTGTATTGGCCAACCCTACGATCACGGTAAATGCGATCGAAATTACTCCTCCAGAATATACGGAATTGCCGCCGCGTCGTCTCGATGGGCGGGGCGATGTGGAGGGACCCGATGGAAGCTTGGTAAAAGTCTTCGCCCAATCAAACTTACCGATCGACGTGGCCTATTTAGAACTGCTTCGCGCGCGTCCCGGCGACGCGAACGTTCCCTTTGACCTCGTGCGAACGGTCGAGTTAACGCGCAGCGGTGAGCAAACCGCCCATGGACAGTTTCACTTGGTCATGGACACACAACGCTTGCGGCCGCTGTTTACTCACTACCAGGTCAAATTCCGGTCCACAGGCGACCGCCGCAGCGAATTGATTAATGTATACCCCATCCGCATCATTCCGGATTTACCTCCGGAAGTCCGCATCGTTCGACCCACGGTCGAACGTATTGGGTTGCCAATCAATCGAGAATTAGAGTTCGAGATTGTGGCCATGGATCGCGACTACAAATTGAGCTCCGTCCATTTGAATATCGACCATCAAGGAAGCCGCTTGTGGGACGAAGAATGCCAATTGAACATCGACCGCAATCAACAGCAATCGAAATGCCTTTATCGGCTGATTCCCACATCGCTGCACGTGCAACCGGGCGATGAATTAATTGTCTTTGCACGAGCGGCGGACAATCGGACTTCGATTCACAGCAATCAATTAGACCCCAACGTTTCGCGGTCGCAAAATATAATCGTCGTGATCGAAGAGCCCAGCCTATTGGATCCATCGCCGACAAACAACCAGCCAGAAGATTCACAATCGCCCACAGAAACAGCTGCACAATCCGGCGATTCGAATCCAGGCGATGCTGACACCTCCACATCTCAGGAAAATGCAACCGGCGGAAGAGAGCAGGGGCAGGACAACGCGAATCAGACGGGCGATCAGCCGCCGCAACCTCCTACAACGGGTGACCAGAAACAAAACGAATCTAGGTCATCCGCTCAAGACGCTGCGCAGCAACAGGACCAAGAACAGCGTAATCAAACGGGAAACCAAAACCAACAATCCGGAGGGAGCGACAACCAACGCAACAGCCAGGAACAGGAAGGCCAGCGTTCCGGAAACCAACAATCGAGCAGCGCTGGCGATAATCAACAATCGAATCAAGAAACGTCTGAAGGACAGTCGGGGAAATCGTCCGGCGATTCGTCAGCCGATCAGACTGGCGAGGCCAATTCCGAAAGGCCGGCGAGATCTGACGACCAACAATCAACAGCCGGCGATTCACCGACAGATCGTGGTTCACAATCACAGCCCGACGGTGTCAATAATGAATCATCGGCCGACTCGATGAATGCTGGTGCGGGTAACGAAGATCGCGCCGGAAATGAACGGCAAGGAAAGGCCGCGGTCGATGGCACACCGGAGCCCCTCAACCGCGGCGCCACGGACGCGGAACGGATGGAACGGCTTCAACAAATGGCGCGAGGGAGCGGTCAGCCTGCTGATTCCGCAAATGACAAATCAAGGCAATCGACGAACGAGAGTACCGATAATCAACGGGACGTCAGCGACCCTGACACTGCTGGTGCCGAGGGAGGCGACAAACCTTTGAACGAGAAAGACGCTGACCAGGCGGCGGCAAATCAAGGTGCCGGAATGAATGAACAGGCCAACGAGGGCCAAGACCGGTCCCAAGGCATCGGGGAACAGGCCAAACAAGAGCAACATCCGCGCGATCATGGCCGTTCTCAGCAGGAAGCGCAAGGTGAATCCGGCGACAATTCAGCGGAGGATCGCAATCGACAGGTGCAAGGCAATCGCCGCGAAGATGATAATGACAACCAACGGTCGAGCGACTCAGAATCCTCATCGGATGGAGAGGGAACGGAATCGGATAACGCCGGAAAACAGCCTCCGTCACATGCCGACCAGGAATCCAGAAGCGTCGGAAGTTCCGATCGAAGCGACGCTTCCAACCGACAAGATGGTGGTGAGCGGGCAGGCGATGACGCCAAGAATCAATCTGCTCACCAAAGCGACTCGCAGTCAGGTAATCAGTCGGCGTCATCTAATAACTCCGCCCAAGACTCGGACGATCAGCAAGGCCATTCGGATCCAGATGACAAACAGAATGGCCGGTCCGGCAGTAAATCGGCTGATGCCTCAAGCGCTTCCGACGGCGCGGTGGACGATAATCCGCCTCAGGCATCGACTGAAGGCTCGTCGGCGGGTGATCGCAACCAAAAGAGTGCCAGCGATCAGGCTGATGGCGAACCGTCGCCATCGGCGGGCGCTTCCGCTTCAAACCAGCGCGATCAAACTCCATCCAGCGACACCTCGTCCAGCGACCAGACACCACCAGCCACGGCTTTTGCTCCCGGCGGGTCGAACACAGGTGGAGCGACGCGGGACCAATCGGAACCGTTCAGTCGCGAAGATTTAGAATTCTCGCGCGAGACGACCGAAATGGTGTTGGATTATTTGCGACAACAACAAAACGAACCCGACCCCAGATTGTTGGAAGCTATGAATTGGACGGCCGACGATCTGCGAGATTTTTTGGCGCGATGGGAACTAATGAAACAACGAGCTAATGTTGACGATGCCGGTCAAAGACAGTACGAAGAAGCTCTGCAGAGTCTGGGATTGCGGCGGCCTGACCCGCGCCGTCAATCGTCACGCGGAACACAGCAAGGTCGTGAACGGCTGAGCGAAGATGGAGCCGTCCTGCGTCCGCCTCCGCAATTCGCCGAACAGTTCAACGCGTTTATGAAAAACGTCAACCGTTTACGCGATGACAAATGATCCCCCAGGCCGTCGAGTCTCGATTCGAGCTTGGCCGAATACACCACGTATCACCAGTTGCGTCGAGTGGTCTAAGCGGTGCCGCCGTGTTTCGTGTTCAATCGGAACGAGGTGCGTTCGCCGTTAAGAGCATTCCGGAAGATTATCCTCTGGAACGACTCGTCCTAATTCATCGCGTTCTGCAATCTGCTCAGGAGCAAGGATGTTCGGTCGTTGCCGTTCCGGTCCTCGACCGGTCTGGTCGACCGTACCTCATCCATGACGGAACTGGATGGGAGGTCACCTCCTGGATGTCGGGTGTGGCGGACTTCAATTCTCAGCCTACCTGGGAGCGGCTAGATAACGCCATGCGCGAACTGGCGTATTTCCACAGCGCCACGGCGCGCTGGGAATGCAAACACGGCCAGTCGCCCGGGATCATCGCGCGATTGACAAGGATCGAAGAATTTGAGGACGGATTCCTTGCGCGAGCACGTCATACCCTCGATCATCAACCGTTAAGAACCAGTTGGGAGTCGTGGCTGCGCCGGGCTATGCACCGGTTGCCGGATGCAGTCCAGCGTTTGCGGAAAGCCGTGCCGCGCACTGCAACTCAGTCTTTTGTATTGCAGCCGATTGCGCGCGATTTATGGCACGATCATCTGCTGTTCACAGGAAATGACGTCACAGGTCTGATTGATTTTCATGCCATGCGCATGGATACTCCGCTGCTGGATCTGGCGCGATTGATTGGAAGTTTAAAAATAGGTGGACTCTCCCCTTGGACGGCAGCGATCGAATACTATTCAAAATATGGCCCATTGCCGGGCGAGACGGCCCCATTGCTGGTGTGGTTGCACGACAGTGGGGTGGCATGGTCGCTCGTCAACTGGATAAAATGGTTAGTCGTCGAGCGGCGAGAGTTTACCAATCATCGGGCCGTCGTAAGTCGTTTGGAAATGTTGGTATCGGACTTGGAATGGAGTCATGAAAACGGGTACTTTGGTCACGCCTCGTCAACGTGAAGTTCTGCACACTATTCAACGACTGGCGCGGCAGTTGGGCTATAACCCGTCGATTCGCGAAATCGGCGACGAATTGGGAATTTCATCGCCCAATGGCGTTGTGGGACACCTGCGCGCCCTGGAACGGGCTGGTTTGATTTCGCGGCAACGCTTTCGCTCCCGCACCATTTGCAGCGTCGCCCCGACTCGCCGGGCAAACGCCAGCAAAGCCCATCGCGGATTGCCGTTGGTAGGCCGTATCGCCGCCGGTAACTTAACGGAAGCCGTCGGCCAACGAGAGTGCTTGGATTGGTCGGACCTGTTTCGTGGCAGTGACCATTATTTGCTGGAAGTCCGCGGCGATTCCATGGTGGACGCAGACATCCTCGATGGTGATTTCGTTGTGGTTCGTCCACAAACGACGGCTCGCGCCGGGAGCATTGCAGTGGTGGAAACCGCTGACAACGAGGCGACGCTGAAGTATTGGCATCCCGAGAAAAATCGCATCCGATTGCAACCAGCGAACCGCAAAATGAAACCGATCTATGTCACCAATGCTAGCGTTCGGGGTGTCGTGGTTGGAGTGATTCGACAGCTCAG
Source organism: Planctomycetota bacterium (assembly GCA_014584305.1). Lineage (GTDB taxonomy): Bacteria > Planctomycetota > Planctomycetia > Pirellulales > Pirellulaceae > BJ22. The sequence continues at coordinate 11,254 of JACTND010000122.1, forward strand.
AAATTCGTGACCCGAGCCGATCAGCGCAAAAAAAGTCACATCACGCCGCTCCATCGCCATGATGTGACTTCTATCCTGAAACGAGACAATCCGTGTCCCGTCCTCCCGGTAAGGGTAGCCAGTATCTTTATCGGCAACCGTTGCGTGCAACGCCAAAACTTCTTGGTTGTCAAATGATTTTGCGCCGAAATGTGAAGCTCAATTCCAAGGAATGAATGCAAAGAATGCACGCGCCGCATAAATTAACGCCTCAGGTTGCCTGTATTTCGGCAAGTTGCAACAATGCTGCAAAGATGTAGCGGTTGCGAAAACCTTGCTGCGACGCCAATTGCAACAGGTAGGTCTCGAAAAGAGGAGCACTGTTTTAGACTCGGCGGTTGGCGCTATTGTTTTGAATGGATTCAGGCACGGAGTTCTTTTTTACCTGTGGCTTTGCAGTTTCCGGTTAACCGTGAATTTCACGAGTTTGGCGCATCGCGGCTGCCAATCGAGCTACGTGATCCCATGCGAGGCATGGGGATACCAACCGCTGACGTTGATGCGCGGCGTGCCATTCGAGCGGAATGCCCTACGACTCCTGGAGTCTATGGCTGGATTAGTTCGGAAGGGCATCTGATTTATATTGGCAAGTCGAAATCGCTACGGCATCGGTTGCTGTCCTATTTCGCCAAATGCCCGTCCGATCCCAAAATGGGTCGCATTCGTCGGCAAGCGGTACGTATTGTTTGGGAACCCGTCCGCGACGAATTGTTGGCGCTGCTGCGCGAACAAGAGCTTATTTGCCGATTTCGTCCAGAATTCAACACACTCGGGCAGCCCCATCGCCGATTGCCTGGATTCGTTGCGATCAGCCGTTCTTTGGCCCCCCATGCGATGGCCGTCAAAAAGCTCGACGCCGACTGTCAAATTGTGTTTGGCCCGATCGCGGGCATGAACGATTTGCGGCAGGCAGTGACCGTTCTCAATCATTGGTTTCGCCTTCGCGACTGCGCGGATCGAACGCGTTTTGATTATGGCGACCAAAAGCGGTTGTTTGCCGATGATCGCCGTGCGCTCTGTTTGCGGCATGAATTAGGCAGTTGCCCCGGACCGTGCGCCGCTCTTTGCGGCAAATCGGACTATTTGGCTGGCTTGCTGCGCGCGATCGCTTTCTTGCACGGACGCGATCGATCGTGTTTGGCGGAATTGGAGCGGCGAATGAAGGCGGCGTCAAATCAATGTCAGTTTGAACGCGCGGGTCTCCTGCGTGATCGCTGGCAAGCGCTCGTTCGGCTGGACCGTCAATTAACCCGTTTGCGAAAGTCAGAAGCATCCATTCACGGAATATTGCCGATTCCGACTGCAACAGGTCGGTCCTTTTGGCTGATTTTGAATCGCGGACAATGGGTGGACCAGATCACGGAACCTCGAACCGTCGCCCAGAAGGCTGCCGCACGCGATCGGTTGATGAGTCACCTACAACGAACTGCGCCCAAACCCAAGTCGGTGTTTGAGATTCAGGCGCAACTGATAATTGCCGCCTGGTTTCGCAAGAACTCCGGCGATCTCAACCGAATCCTCGCCTTTGAAAGCCTTCTCGAATCCCCACTCCGCCCCGCCATCTAACCCCTTAAACAAAAAGGACAGGCATTATTGTTTTGGCTGGGTTGACGTGGAAATCGCCGTTCCAACGAAACCGTTGGGCTCAACTCGAAGACGCGCGAAGCCAGCTTCCTGTCCTGATTCCACTCAGGTCAAAACGCGCATTGATCGACGCTAGCGCGCAGAATCGCACACCTGTTTTACGCATCAATAATGATGCCTGTCCTTATAGTAATTGAGATTTATAGGGAGAACTGGGTGGCGTACGCGGTGGGGGCAAAGCCGAGTTTGGTCGCCATTTGGACACCGCGTGAGTCGGATTCCAGTAGCTGCACTTCAACCAAGGCCACTCCGTCTTTGGCAAACTCCCGCAAGGTCTCTCCCACAAGAAATGTCCCGAGTCCGCCGCGGCGATAGGGCTCTGCCACCTCGAAATGATATAGCCCCATGGTGGCCATTCCCCAACTGGTGGACAACGGTTGCATATCCCAAAACAGCGCTTGGGCCGCGGGTTCGCCAGAACGTTGGTCCACTAAGGCACTTTGCACTACGTTGGCGTGACATAGTTGACACGTATCCCACCAGGAAGGTAGCCGCGGATGGTCATTGATAACGAAGTCAAATTGCCGTCGAATTGACATTTGACGCCGGTCAACCTGAGGTCGATAGCCAGTCAGTTGTTTCTGCAGCACCACGACGCGTTCACTTGGAGAGAAGCCGGCCTGCTGTGCGCCGTGAACCAACGCATGATCTGAATCCAGGATACCGGGAATCAATGCGCCACCGCTCAGTCCCAAGTAAAAGGGATTGTCTGGAAACCGGCTCCCGAGGTAGCACACGGCCGCTCCGGCGCGGCGCAAATACGCGAGGCATTGTTCGATAAGTTGCTGGAAAATACTAGGCTCGGCTACCACAGATTGAACTAATGCCAAATGGGAAATAATCCCAGTTGTCGTATCGAGCGTATTTCTGCCCGGGTCGGGCGCGAATCCAGCATGTGCGAATCCGACGGGCTGATCATCGAGTAGGGCTATTACAAGGCCGGACGCATCAAAATAGGGTTTGCCTAATACGCGTTCGTCAAACGTGGCTTGGTTCACCCGGGCGGCAGTGCGGTGCCCCGCGGGTTGTTTGCGCCAAATGTCCACTAGTACGGGCAAGTCGGTGTTGAGAAATGTTCGAAGGCAAAGGGTCATTGGCTTATCCACCTACCTCAGCCCTAAACGCTTGCTCGCTGGAAAACATGCGCTCCCGACGGCCTCGCACACAACAACCGGTGGTGGAGAGAAAGTGCGCTGTTCAAGCAGCCGCCCGGGCATGCACCCGCCCTCGTTTTGGTTGATCTTTCCAGCGACGATGGACCCACCAATATTGTGCTGGTTCGGCATAGATGGCTTCCGCTAAACGATCGTTGTACCATTGCGTCAAGGCCCGGACATCGCGCAGATCATCCGGTAATTCCCACGGGTCCGCCACGCCGCAACAACCGATTTCAAACTGCATGGGTTTGGCAAGTTGCTTGCAGTAGCTGACCATCATCGGAGCTTTTCCCGTTAACGTAAACAGCGCCACGGCTTTATGGCAAGCCGCCGGGCGTCCCAAAAACTCCACCCAACAACCTTTGTTACCCGCATGCTGATCGGCTAAGACACCCAACATGCCGCCTTGGTCCAACACGGACTGAATGGTGTGTGCACTGCCATCTTTGGGTAATAGTTTTTGACCTCGCGATGAACGAAATTCGTTCAAGAACGAATCCAGATAGGGGTTGTCCAATGTTCGCGCGACGGCATGGCTGGGCATGCCCAACAACCCCATCACGTATCCACCCATCTCGAAATTGCCGAAATGCCCGGTGACTACGACGAGAGGGCGGTAGTCGATCAATCGCTCCGTCATGAGGCGCTGATCGCGTATATAAACATAATTGCGCCAGTTCGTGTCGTGGATCTTGCGTCCAACAACGACAATTTGAAAAGCGGTTTGAATCAAATGAAACCACGTATCTCGAGTCAGGTGATGGAGCCGCTCAGCGGACAAATCGGGATAAATCGACAACAAGTTGTCGTGGATAACCTTGCGACGGAACTTGAGCACATCCGACACGAACCAGCTCAATGTGCGCGCCAATTGCTGGACGCTAGCGGGTGGAGTCAAGTGGATCAAGCAGATCAGCACACGCAGCGCGATGTATTCAATTAGCCAGCGGAACCGTGTTCTCCACCGTGTGCGATCCATTTGTGTTCGATCTTCCGAAATTGGTTGTGATTCACTCTGCGATTGGCTAGTCAGTGCCAACTTCGTTTAACTGTCAGCCGCTGGCAGCACACTCGACGCCAACGTGCGCCTGCAACTGACGGTTAAACATCATCTGGAATGACCACGTGACCTCACGCGAACCACCTAGGCTAACGGAGGCCAAGGGAATACTCCAATAGCGAATCTGCGGCGAGGATACCATCGGTCTCCGTACGGTCGAATCGAAGCAGCGGATGCGTTTCGTTTCGACCTGGAAACGAAAAAACCCATGACGTGTGGCAGGTCATGGGTTTGCGTTTTACGGCGCAGTGTTTATGCCAGCTCATCGAGCAAGCGGTCCACCGCGACACTCAGTTTGTCGCGCGTTTCATAAGTGCCGTCAGCGATTTGCGATTTGATCGTTGCCACCCGATCGGCCCGAACGCCGTCGCCGATGTTCGCCAGCATCTGCGCTTCAAACGACAGCTCCACCTGATCCACGGGAACTCGGGTGGCTTGCGCCGGATTGGCAGCCTGTTGCGGGGAAAGGTTGACACCTTGTAGTTGTGATAAATGGTTGGTAGGTCGAATGTGCATGGTTCACTCCTCGTTATACGGTCCTGCGGGGCGGCCTCTTCTATCCTGATGCCTTCCCGTCTCTCTTCTGGCTGCCCTGGCGGGATTCCCCCCCGATTGGGCATCTGCGCTGGCCCGCGCCATCCGTAACTGAGTTCAGGCAAGTGCTTGCCGTCAAAACCAATCACAGACAGAATCGACCACGGAGGTCCAGAAGATCGAATCCTTTCGTACGAAACACAATTGTAACTTTTACACGGTACCCCATCACTTGGTCGGAATGGGGATTTTTCTCCGTACAGTCCAGTCGTTCCGGCTCCTTGCGTCGGCTTCCGCGCGACACGGAGCCAGCTCAATCCGGACGTCCACTCCATTTTACCGGCGGCGCTGGGAAGTCCATCTTTTTTTGACATTCGCCTTCGCGCCACGACCTTGATATTCGGGCTGGCCCAATTACGGACGAGCTCATCAAACGGTTCGGAAAAATCTGAAAATTTCGTCGTGGCAGCGTTGGCGAAAGCGCGCTACCCTCCGCCATGGCGGACAGTAGCGGAAAACCAGACACCTAACAAGGCCATTTTTGGCAATACCTCTCCCTTGCGAACAGTCGCTGTCATCACTCCCAGGACAATCCCTAACCGACGCGCAAGCAGTTTTCGGCGAACGTACGTCGGACATGGACATGGCAGCATTGAGTCATCAGAATACAAGCAATGTTACGTTGCGTTCCTGGTAAGTCTGATCCGACAATGCATATCCGGTGCAGTTTGAGGTTTTATTCGTTTGGCAATTGGGTGGCCCACGTGGGGTTGCTGTCCATAGTCGTTTTGTCGTGGGCGACTTGGTCGTCTTTCTTGACAGTTTCGCCTCGATTCGAAAAAAGGCTAATCGAAACTCGCCCGCATCCGCCCAACACAAGCGTTGACGAGTGGCCAATGTGGGGCGGAACACCCGAGCGAAACATGGTCGCCCCGATCGAATCGGTGGCACTCGATTTTGACCTGCGATCGGGCGCCAATGTCGCATGGGTCAACAAAATCGGTTCGCAATCCTATGGGACACCGGTTGTCGCCTGCGGCCGCGTATTCATCGCCACGAACAACGGCGAGGCGTTGCGTCCCCAACACGTCGGCGACCGCGGTGTGCTGCTCTGCTTTGATGACGAGTCCGGTGCGTTGGTTTGGCAATTGACGCGAGAAAAGTTGGCTGCTGGACCCGCCCAGGACTGGCCGGACCAAGGAATTTGTTCCAATCCCTGCATTGATGGAGACCGGTTGTGGGTCGTCACGAATCGGTGCGAACTGCTGTGTTTGGACGTTCATGGGTTTCATGACGGCAGTAACGACGGCCCATTTCAGGACGAAGTGGATACCGAAACACACGACGCGGACATTATTTGGACCTTGGACATGATTGAAACGCTAGGGGTTTACCCACGGAATATGTCCACGTGTTCACCCCTAGTTATTGGCGACTTGGTATTTGTCTTGACCAGCAACGGACGCGGGGACGACGACGAATTACCCAGCCCCACCGCGCCCAGTTTCATCGCCGTCAACAAACGGAATGGCGAGGTTCAATGGCAGAGTAATGCTCCCGGCAGCAACATCCTGCATGGCCAATGGGGAAGTCCCTGTGCGGGCGAGGTGGACGGCCGTTGGCAAGTCATCTTTCCTGGCGGCGATGGTTGGTTGTACGCGTTTGATGCGGAGTTGGGGACGGAACTTTGGCGTTTTGACTGTAATCCCAAGGACGCACCGTGGGAGCCGCACGGGCGGGGGGTACGTTGCGATATCGTGGCTACTCCCGTGTTCTACGAGCAGTCGGTGATTGTGGCTGTCGGGCAGGACCCCGAACATGGCGGCGGCGTTGGCCATCTGTGGCGAATCGATGCCACGCGGCGTGGCGATATCAGTTCCGAGTTAGGCCCTTGGTACCATCCCGGTGAACCCAATCCCAATTCGGGTGCCATTTGGCATTACGGTGGTTTGGACAATGTTGGTAGCGTAACTGGTGTCGTAGGAGAGATAATTTTTGGACGAACCATCAGCACGGTCGCGATCGCGAACGGTCTGGTATTCGTACCGGACATCAGCGGTTATTTCCATTGTGTGGATGTGCGGACTGGCGAGCGCGTCTGGGTGGAAGATTTGATGGATCAGATTTGGGGTTCTCCGGTGGTAGCCGGGGGATTTGTCTTTTTGGGTTCCTTGGACGGCAAACTGCGTGTGTTTCGGGCTGCGCGGGATTTCGAGCTTGTGCGCGAGTACGATACGGCCAATTACAATGCCATCTATGGCGGCGCGACGTTTGTTGACGGGTTTATGTACCTGGCGGATCGAACGCAGTTATATAAGGTGCGGGTTGGTGCCGGCGACGCGGATGCTGGCAAAGCGCCTTAGGTTGGCGGGCCCGGAATTGGGCCCTACCCGACATAACCGCACTTAACGGTATGACCCGCCGATTCTGCTTAAAGAAATCTCCTCCGTTTCACGAAATTTAATAGCAGGTTCTGTCTGATTCGTTGTCGGCCCAAATCGCCGCAGGGGGTCACAGCGAAGAGGCGCAGAACCATGAGGGGGGAATTTTGAACGCGCCCACCTGACCGGTGGGCGTGCATCTCGACGCGCCAGTACGAGATCCAGTCTTCGCTACGCGTCCGGACCCGCTGAATTTCTCGCTCGCCCAGCAGACCAGACCGGCCATGGTAAACGTTGCCGATCGCATCGATTGTAGGAGTTCAAGTCAGCATTTCCCGCGAAAACTTGATGATTGCTACAGCGATTTCAACATGCGATAGACGATTTAACGTTGCAGCCGGTAGGGACATGCTGTCACTAGCCGTGTTTTGTAAACGGGCATTTACTCCGACCCAGGTTCGTTCCTCGTCGAATTGCCGCGAGACGGGAAAGTTCCAGGAGTGAGCCTAATACGAGCGCCGCGTGCCGGTGTTCGTAGAGAAAGACGAGTCAAGCAAGAAAAAATGGAGAGCCTGCGATGAAGGTGTTCACAACTGGACAGGTCGCGAAGATCTGTAAGGTGGCCCCCCGCACGGTCAGCAAGTGGTTCGATTCGGGGCGGCTGAAAGGCTACCGAATTCCAGGATCGCAAGACCGACGGATTCCACGCGAATACCTGATCAAATTCCTGAAAGAACATGGAATGCCATTGGGTGACCTAGAAGACGAAGCGATGGCGAAAGTCCTCATCGTCGCCCAAGATCAGGTGTTGATCGAGAACCTCAAACGAGAATTGCCCCCCGAAAAAAGCTTCAAGGTAGCCGTGGCTGCCAGCGGCTTCGAGGCGGGGATCCAAGCGGAGAGCTTCCACCCAGACTGCATCATTACTGATTTCTCCATTGGAAAAATCGAAGCGATGCAAATCTGTCAAAACCTCCGGAAGAATTCCGACTTCGGCGAGACGATTTTAATCGCCTTGCTGCCCGACGACGGCAACCCGATCTCCTTCGATCGCTCCGCCGTCAACGAAACCTTCAAGAAGCCCTTCGACGCCAGCTTGCTGGCCGAACGGCTCCGCACGCTGATCGGTTCTCGCAAAGAATTGGTCTGATTCCCGGCGGCTCGCGGCAACGAGTCCGGCGAATCAGCGAATGCCTAAGTCGCCGTCTTTCACCAAAAACCGCTGTCCCGTTGGGACCGCGGTTTTTTTGTCTTCTTGAACGTCAATACGTGCGCTGTGCCACGAACTCCGTAAGGAGAACAAAGGCCTGGGCGATTGCCTCATCCGCGACCTGTCTGGAAATAGCTTGTGCCAGGCGGCAATGCCGCTTCGCGAGTTCCCAGGAAAGCTGCAAGGCGCCACTTTCCTCAATCAGAGACAACAAACCGGTCGCATCGACAGTCGGCGCATCTACCATACGTCGCACACGCGCGCGAATCGCAGGCGGCTCACAGGACAGCGCAAAAATCAGCGGGGCCGTGACACGGCGGTTGGCCAAGTCTGTACCCAATGTCTTGCCCATCCGTTCGGGCGAACCCACCAAGTCCAGAATGTCGTCCACAATCTGAAAGGCGACTCCCAAATGACGCCCAAAGGACGCCATTGCTGCCCGTTGATCCGTCGTCGCATGGGACATGATCGCGCCGATTTCGCAGGCCGCCGCACATAGCGAAGCAGTCTTGCCTTCGATCATTGCCAAATAATCGTCAAGCGATAGATCGAAGTCGCCTTGGCAGTAATGTTGGCGAATCTCCCCATCGCACACCGATCGTATGCTCCGCGCCAAAGCATCGACGGCAGCGGTCGATTGCGACCGCGCGGCCAATACAAACGCCTGGGCGTATAACCAGTCTCCCAACAACACGCTGTTTGTCGGACCATGTTCCACATTGACCGTAGGCATTTGCCGTCGCGTGGTGGCCCCGTCGATTAAATCGTCGTGGATCAATGTGGCTAGGTGGATCATCTCAATCGCCGCGGCTAGTACGAGATGACCTTCGCGGATGTCACCGCAGGCGGAGCCACTGAGTAGCAGCAACAGCGGACGCAGACGCTTCCCGCCAAAAATCGCTCGGTCGGACATCAGCCGTTCCAACCAGGGAGGCGGTGTGCGGAACTGCTCCACCAAAATCTGTTCAGCACGGTCCCAGTGCTTCGCCACTGGGGCGGCAATAATCCCTAAATCCAATTCGGTGTTAGTGCGCATCATCGATGTCATGGCGAGGAATCCTGGCGAACGTAATCACCGTGTTGGCCACCTCGTTTTTCCTCCAGTTGCAAAGGGCCAACCACCATGTCCCGATCGATCGCCTTGCACATGTCGTACAGGGTCAAAGCCGCAACAGCAGCCGCGGTCAAGGCTTCCATTTCGACTCCCGTGCGGTCGAAGGCGCTGACCCGGACGTCAATCTTGACTTGGTTCGGGGGACAGGGAGATAGTTCGACTTGCACCCGATTCAAGCGGAGAGGATGACAGAGAGGAATCAGTTGCCCGGTTTGTTTGGCGGCGGCTATTCCCGCCAAACGAGCCACCTGCCAGGCATCTCCTTTAGCCAATTGAGACGAACACAATTGGTCGAGCGTCTGCGGTTGCATGGTGACGATGCAACTGGCCCGTGCCATCCGCGCGGATTCTGGCTTGCCGCCGATATCGACCATTTGGGCCTGGCCGGTTTCATCCACATGTGTCAAGCCATTCATGGTCACCAACTCTAGGGCGGGCCTTCGAAATTGACTGTTTACCCAATCGTGCGCTAGTTGCTTCAACCGAGCCCCCGAGTCGCGGTGCCTCACCAAACGCCTGGGAATGGTCGTCCTGTCGAACGGCAGTGGAGGCCTGACCCCGTCGTTAATGAACCGTCTGGCCGCCGTTGCTGTTAACCTCTTATTGGGGCTAAAATACCGCACTTTGTCCGACTACGGTAGGTGGTGCAGGCTGCCGGGACCAGAGCGGCGTTTGTAAACGCGAAAGTAGCGAACGGCAACGGCACGATGAAGCGAAAATCGGCACCAGCGCACGACCGAACTCCGATAGTCGAAACGCGGCTGGCGCGCGTCGCCGAAGAGCTCCCTGGGCGGCGAATTTTGGCGACGACTGTTGGCTACGCGCCCGCGGCCCATCGCTTGGCGGCAGAGCGTTTTGATGCGCGCGTGGTTTGCTGGTTGTTAGACGTTTGTCAGACCACAAGGGCCAAGGCCTGTGACCTGGCGTCGCCCCGCACCGAGCTCGTTTGCCAACCCGATTGCCCACCGTTCACTTGCGATCTAGGACTGGTGCCGCTGTATGCCAACGGTCCCGCCGAATTGACGCGGGACCTCTTGCAGCAAGTCTTTCAACAGCTCGACATCGGGGGGCATCTCGTGGTCGCTGTCGACAACAGGCGCGATCGCTCGATTCGCCAATACATCGGCGATCTCAGCAAGTCGATGAAATGCATCGAGTTCGAAGACTCGCTGGTGTACGTTGTTACAAAGCTCAAACCATTGCGCAAGCTCAAGGACTTTCGATGTCAATTGGCATTTCGCGACCGCGGCGCATTGTTGCAGTTGCTGACGCGGCCCGGCGTATTCTCCCACCGCCAACTCGACAACGGCGCGCGCCAACTGATTGACGCTGTGACCGAGGTTCCCCAGGGAGCCGTGCTCGACTTGGGATGCGGTAGCGGTGCCGCGGGAATGGCAATCGCGCGCCGCGATCCATCTGTTCACGTTGTCGCATTGGACAGTCAAACCCGAGCCGTCGAGTGCGCGGCACGCGGAGCGGAACTCAATCATTTATCCAACCTGAGTGCTGTTTCGGCGTGCGCCGACGATTGGAAACCTACGCAGCAATTTGCCTTGGCGCTGGCCAATCCCCCCTATTATGGCAATGATCGATTGGCGGAAGTCTTCATGCGCGCGGCACATAAAGCCCTGTGCCGTTCCGGCCAAGTCATCGTCGTTTCTAAACACCCGGAATGGTATGAAAAAAACATGTCCCGTTGGTTTGTCGATTGCCAGGTCCGACCGAGCCGCCGTTATTTCATCGCAACCGGGCGCCGGCTTTGACACTCTCGGCGACGCAATTGATAAAGCCCCCGCGCCAACTATAATGACCGCTGCGCTGCACAGTTGGCATTCGATCGTTGAAAAACTGGCCAATACTCCAGCGCGAGTCCGTTTCACGAGTAGTGACACGCCATGTTCCGATCCAAGCAACAACCGCCATGGCAGCGATTTGGCCGTCGAAATGGGCGCAACGTTCGGCGTCGCAAGGCAACAACCTGCTGTGGATTGGCAAACCCCGCGTGGGCACAACTAGAACTCCGTTTGCCGGTCAGCGGGGCTTTGGGAATCCTCGCGCAGAGCGCCATGTTCGTTGAAATGGCTGGCGTGTCCTGGGGGGGTCAAGCAGAGCAGGTTCATTCCCCGGTCACGGCTATACAGGCGACGCCGAGAAATGGCGCGGTAACCGGCTCACAATCGCGACATCGCGACAGCCAAGGTCTAGGCCATTGGGACTTTCGGCCCTCGAGTATTTTCTGCCGAGTTCGAGCGTCCGGGAGCGAGCGTTCTTTTGTAGGACTTGGTCGTCGTTTGGAGTCGAGCGATTTGGCAGTTGGACAGCACCCGCGCGTCGATTGCGCCTCGTTCGATTCGGACATTAGCGGTTTCGACTACGGAGGCCATCACGCGCAACAAATGCGTGCCAACATTTCGCATGTAATGAACCGGTCGTTTGCCTCGACGACATCGATGATCGCGATAGTTCCGGCCCTTAACTCCCAAGGGATGCGTGAACCGATTGGAATCTCAGCGACGCTTCCGTTGACGCAATTTGCCAGCCCGCGCTCACAGTCAGGGCCGCCAATTTCCGCGGGAATTTCGCCGACAAACGATCCGCACCATGAGATGCGCGTTTTTGCCTCGCCGGAAAGCGACCACGGATCCGAAGACCAGTCCGCATTATCGGAAGACATGTCGGGCTGGCTGCGGGCGGTGTTCGACAACGGCGTTTGGACGTCCGGACTTAATTTTCATTTTGAGCGAGATGCCGCGATTGAAACCATGCAGGGCGCTTGGGCCGTCAATCAGCCACGATTTGGTGAACCGTTTGGCGTCCAAGCTTGGTACGATACGGTCACCGTGATCCCCTCAACGCAGGGTATGGATATTCTGGGAAGCGGTTGGCATCTGGACGGTCAGACGCCGGTAATCTGCATTGTCAATGAGGGCCTTAAACGTTTGGATTGGTACACGGGGTTGGATTGGTCGTTTATGCGCCGCCAGACGTTAGGCGCGGCGAACGACCTGTTGGGCGGCGCTGTTACCGGCAAAGCCTATCGACCGATCTCCGGAATTATTCATGAAGGCCTGCACGTGATGTTGACCGAGCGTTGGGACAAGACCACTAGCCAAGTGGATGGCATCGGTTTCTTCTACACGCAGGATTTTGGCATGACGTGGACGGAAGTCCCCAACTTGAATCCCGATGTCGTTCCCGGCATACCGGGTCATCCGAGTGCGCTGGGGATTTCACGAGGGGCCCGGTGGAGTTTTGCCAATGCCTTTCCCAATGGCAGCGCCGACAATCAAACCGACGCTTGGTTCCCCTGGGGAGACTATTTGCGCAAGAATGGCTCTCCGAAAGGAGGTCAAGTCGGTGTTTTTCGCGCAACGCGATTGTTCATCGGATCGACCTGGACTGTCCATCCCAATCGTGTGATTTGGAATCGATGGGAACTAGCCGATACGGGTGGATTGCACACGCATGGTGCGACGATCCATCCGCAGACAGGAACAGTCCTTTCATTCTGGGGAGATGTCGGTTACCGCAATGAAATCGTCGCACACAAATTTGATGATTTGAATAATTACACAACGTCGGCAATCACGACCTACCGTGGAGCACATGGCGGTTATGACCCGACGGGCGTTGCCAACCAGTACGCCAATCAATCGGCCGGATTTGCCCCAGGACCAGAATACGGTACGGCGTTAGCCACCGCCGATGAGAATCCCGAACGATTGGTCGTTGTTTCCGTGGATGTCACGGGAACCAAGGTGAACTTGGAACCCTTGATTGCCAGTTCCACCAACGAAACCGCGGGCCCTGGGTATAACGAGCGCACCTGTTTATGGATCCATTATGTTCGGGGGCGTGGGTACGTTCTGCGTGAGACAGGAGCAGTCACCACCGGAAACGACAATCGCATTTGGGTCTCGGAAAATGGCCGTATCTGGACCAAGATTATGGCCAAGACGGGCGGAACTCCCTTTATTTTCGGCAATCGAATCGCATTTTCGAGTCCTAGTGGCAAGGGCATTTCCACGCGCGATTGGATGCCCGTTCATGCTGTGCAACCTTTGTTGATCAACCCCGGTGGGTGGAATCGCCAGGCGACAACATTGCTGCAACGAAATGCGCCCCCCGCGGGAAATACCGTGCGCGAAGTCTTCCGCGATGAATCGGGAGCGTTCCGATATGTGGATACCAGCAACTTGCTGGATCCTCAACCGGTGAGTTTACCGCCCCTATCACCCAATGCACCGCTGGTGGAGGTATCCATAAACGGCCCCCGCAACGCGGGAGCGCGTTGGCTCATGGACCCCGGCGAAACGGCCGACTTTTCCGCCAAACATTACTGGCTAGGTTGGACGTATCCCTTGGAGACCAATGGGCTGCGGCCCACTTATCGTATCGGCGGTCCGCAAACGGGCAATCAAACCGGTGAGCGGGGTCCCAATTCCACATCGACAGCAACCTGGGAAGCTAGCTATCATTTTGGCAATACATCGAACGCGACGCCATCGCGAGGTTCGATTTCCTTGTTTCAAATGCATTCGGGGACCAACCGCTGGCTGCTGGCTTCGCAATCGCTGACAGAGGGTAAACACCCGCCCTATCCTTTGCATCCCGGACAACAAGGAGGTAACGAGTTGGCATGGCTCGATGGTTTCACGGCCCGCCGCACCTGGTCGTCGGTCCTATCGTTTGCCCTGCCCGAGGTCGGGTTCGACGCTTGGCATTCCAATGGCGCAATTCAGTTGCCGCTAGCCACGATTTGGGCCAACGACAATAGCTATGTTGATGTTAGTTACTTTCGCGGCGCACATGCGCTCGATGTGCGCATCGTCCGTGACGGTATTTCCGTCGGTTTCGGTCGTTTATTTAATGTCTGGTTGAGCAAGGAAGACCGCGTGGATTTGGTCATATCCAGCAGCGGACCAACGATCGAGGTCACGCTTTGCTTGCCGCAAAAAGGGGCCGACCCCGAAGTGCATTCGAAGACGTTGACAGGGAATATCGGCATTCCCCGCGAGATTCGCTTCAGCAACCACAATCAAACGGAAGTGGTGCCCTTGAAGTGGCTCGCCGCCCATTTTCATCCCACACAGTATTTGAACCTGCAACAACGTTTGGACTTATTGAGGAACGAATCCATTTGGCAACGTCCGTGAAAAGGGGACGCGGTTCCAATCAACATCCGGCACTAAACGAGACCAAGCGATATTTTGGTTTTCAATTGGTGGGACCAACTATCCGTGCAGGCATAAAGCGGTGTAAACGGACGACCAGGGCTGTTGATGTCAGCAAAGACAATTGTCGTTCAAATTCGAAATCAATATCCTTGGTCTTCTCAAACAACATGGCCGCTTATGAGTCGTCTCGAATGCGAGCCAACTGTTGTTCATTGAGCGAAAAACGGCTAATGCGTTGAGCGCGTCCCGAGCGATTCTCGATCTCGACAATCGCGCCATTGACCCGACAATCGCCGTCGCCGACCGTGAACGAATGGGGCACGAACGTCAACGTGGCCAACAGCACGTTATCGATCACGCGACCGAGAATGCTGTTGTGCGGACCCGTCATGCCGACGTCCGTTTGATAGGCGGTGCCTCCCGGCAGCACCTGTTCATCCGCAGTCGGCACGTGGGTGTGCGTGCCCAGAACTGCCGACACCCGACCGTCCAAATAACGTCCCATCAATTGCTTGTCGCTGGTCGCTTCGGCGTGCATATCGACGATGCGAATTTTTATCTCATCGGGTATTTCGGCCAGGACGCGGTCGATGGCGGCAAACGGACAATCGACTGGTTTCATGAATACGCGGCCTATCAGACTGATCACTGCCACCGCGTGCCCTGTTGCCGATCGCAGCGCCATCCACGTCTTGCCAGGTGCCGCCGCGGGATAGTTAGCCGGCTTGACGATGGCAACCTGTTCATTGAGCAAGTCTATAATTTCCTTTTTCTTATAGATATGGTCCCCGAGGGTAATTCCGTCCACGCCCGCAGACAACAATTTGCGATAAATCGCGGGTGTGATGCCGGACCCACCATCGGCATTTTCAGCGTTGGCGACAACCAAATCCAATGATTCGATACGGCGTAGATGGGGTAGGGCATCGACGACCATCTGCACGGCCTCGCGCCCCACAATGTCTCCTAAAAATAGCACCCGCACAGCATACGTCTTTCTATGGTGGCCGCAGCCAAATGACCCCGCACTTACCTGGCCAATTCGGTAAATCGCGCTTCACGAATCACGGTCACGCGGATTTCCCCCGGATAGGTAAGGCGCTCCTCAAAAGCCTTGGCAATATCGCGCGCGACTTTCGCCGCCCGCTCGTCGTCGGTATCTTTGGCACTGGCAATTACGCGCAATTCGCGGCCGGCTTGAATGGCAAATGCCTGCTGCACGCCCTGAAACTCCAAGGCAATGGATTCGAGTTCCTCCATCCGTTTGATATAGCGCTCCAACGACTCGCGTCGCGCGCCCGGTCGCGAGGCGCTACAGGCGGCGATTTGCAC
>JACTND010000316.1 GCA_014584305.1 Planctomycetota bacterium
CGAGAATTACGGTGTGGTCACCGATCCACGCGTCGAGATCGTCTTTGACGACGCGCGCCATTTCATCGCCACGACGTCCGAGAAGTTTGACATCATCACGTCGGATCCGATCCACCCGTGGGTCAAAGGCTCGGCGGTGCTGTATTCGCAGGAGTATTTTTCGCTGGTGCGGGAGCGATTGAACCCCGGCGGGGTCGTCACGCAATGGGTCCCACTGTATGAAACCAGTCCCGAAGCAGCCAACAGTCAGATCGGCACGTTCATGGACGCATTTCCCCACGGAACCATTTGGGGGAACGAAATCAATGGCGGGGGATACGATCTGGTACTGATGGCTCAAGTCGAACCGATGTGCATCGACTATTTGCAATGGGAAGAGCGGCTGCAACGCACGGATCATCACCGCGTGCAGTTTTCCCTGGCCGAGATCGGACTCGGGACGGTGGAGTCGATGTTGAAGACGTATGCCGGACGCGGCGCGGATTTGGGTGACTGGATCGATCCGAAGTTCATCAATCAAGACCATCAACTGCGGCTGCAATACCTGGCGGGAGTCAGCCTCAACCAGTATTTGGAAGATGCCATCTACCGAATGATCTTGCAGCACCGCCGGTTTCCCCGTGGCTTGATCACGGCTCCGGAGCATGTTGTGGACGAACTTGAGCGTTATTTCGGCATGACCCGCCGCGCGCCCGGCAACCCCTAGTTAAGCAACGCGGGGATGCATTAACGAAAAAAGGCGGTGCGTCCTTGTTAAAGAGACGTCCACCGCCGAATGCCTTTCGAAAGTACTTGCGCCCCGAATTCAAGAACGGGACGCACCGCCTGGCCGCCATCGGCCTACCGCGCGGTCGCGCGACGCCGCATCAACGCTCCTAAGACAGCGATCGATCCCCAAAGGCCGAAAGTACTGGGCTCAGGAATAGGTGAAGTTAATGTAAAATTATCGACACTTTGCCATAAGTCACCGGGCACAGTAAACGGCCGAGTAATTCGCGCGCCGATAACATGAGCGCCGGTAAAGGTCGCTGTGTACGTCATCGTAATATTCCCCCACTTTGGCGTGGAAGCGCTGGTGGAGCCTGCCGCAGCATTCGCGATCGACGTGCCGTTGACAATCAAATCGAATATGCCCCCTTGGGCATTGCCGCCGGTGGTCGTATCGCGATGCGCCGACCAGTCGAATCCGATCGTGTAGGTAATCCCAGAGATCAAATTCAAACTTTGAGTCAATTCGATTCCTGCTGGAACTCCCGATTGAAACGTAACCTGACCGACATTGAACCGTCCAACAAAACTCGTGGGCAAGGGGCCGCCAAAGTCGATGTCCCATTGCACAACCGTTTGCGTCGGCGATTGTCCATTGGCAGTTGGAGTAATTGTCCAACCCGCAAGGTTGCCAGTTTCAAAATTGCCGTTCGTAAAATCAGCTTGGGCAGTTGTGCACACACCGGCTGCTGCAATCAACGCTGCAAAACGAAGAAGCAAAATCCTCATATCATTAAACTCCTGCTGAATCGAAACATAGAGATGAACACCGCTGCCTCTTCTAAACTTGACATGTTGATTACCAATTTTTGGTTTGTCAACTAAGCTCTTGAAAACAATTGCAGATTTTCAGCCATCCCCCGATCAGCGAAGAATTGCCCCAAAAGTGGCGGCGGCACGGCATTTTCATTGGATTTCGCAGGTTTTCTGGGGCATCCCCTATGCTATGCGCCCCCCCGAATGGGTGTGATGCCCAGCGGGCCTGTTGTTTCCGTTTTGAGTAAATCAAATCGCCGCCGGGACGAACGACCAAAATAGAGGTATGAGAACGACGGCCACAATCCACAACAGGATGGTCAAAGGGATCCCAATCTTCAGAAAATCGGTGAATTTGTATCCCCCCGGACCATAGACCATCATATTGGTCTGGTAGCCGATGGGTGTCAAAAAACTGGCCGAAGCGGCCAGCACCAAGGCCATGATGAACGGGCGCGAGTCGCATTTGTATTCCGCGGCGATCTCCAAACAAAAGGGAAATATTAATACGGCCGCTGCATTGTTCGTGATCAATGCGGTGACCAACGTCCCCAACAAGAAAACGATCGCCAAAGCGACATGCGGCCCCCACCCCTGAATCCCCGCAAACATGGCCGAAGTAATGGCCGCCGCCGCCCCCGATTTTTGCAAAGCCGTGCCGATCCCAAACGCGGCGGCGATGGTCAACAGGACTTGCCAATCAATGCTCCGCCGCGCGTCGCTGGATGAAATGCACCGCGCGCCGACCATGGCGATGGCTGCCAGGATCGCGCCGATTTCAATCGGCAACAACCCGCAGGTCATGGTTACCACCAGCGCCACAAAAATCGCTACTGCCAACCAGGCCCGATCGGTCCGCAAGGGACGCCACTCGCGCACGTCGCTGATCAAATAGAACGCCGGGTCGTTGCGAAACGCGCGGCGGAAATGACGCGCCGCCAACAACAACATCGTGTCCCCCGGACGAATGCGAATGTCCCCCAGTTTCTGCCGCATGCGGTGGCCGCCACGATGCACAGCCAATACCGCCGCGCCATACGTGGCGCGAAAATCGGCCTCGCGCAGCGTCTTGCCTACCAGCGGCGATGTTTCAGAAACAACCGCTTCCCAGAGTCGCCGCCCCCGCTGCAAATTCGGCTGAACTTCGTAATTTGGGTCGGCGATCGGCGACAAACCTGGAATCCGCTCCAGCTCCACCATGCTGCTGACGATGCCGGCGAACACCAAACGATCACCGTGTTGCAAGATGTGGTCCGGTCGGACCGGCGCGATGGTCTCGCCATTCCGATCGATTTCGATCAAGAATAAACCTTGCAACCCGCGCAGCGATGAGTCCTCGACGGTCTTCCCCCCCAAGGCGCAGCCAGACTCAATCCGCATTTCGGTAATGTATTCGCGGCGCGATTCGCCCAACTGGTCCAGCAGTTCCCGGCGATCGGGCAACAACCGTGGACCGAACAAAAACAGATACGCGATGCCGATCAAGGCATAAGGGACGCCGACCCAAGCGATCTCGAACAAGTGCATGCCCGGAATCTTGTTTTCCAACATCAGTCCATTGACGACCAGATTGGTGGAAGTCCCGATCAACGTGCAGGTGCCGCCAAAAATGGTCAGAAACGACAGCGGGATCAACAGGCGCGAAGGAGAAATGGAGTTCCGCCGACACCAATCGATGACGATCGGCATCATCATGGCCACGATCGGCGTGTTGTTGAGGAACGCCGACAGCGGCAGCGTTAAGCCCGTAAGCCGCCAGAGGGCCGTACCCCAACGCCGCGCACCCCCCAGTATCCGCTGCCCAACAAAATCGAGAATTCCTGTGTCGCGCAGTCCTGCCGACACAACGAACAGTGCGGCGACGGTCAACATGCCGGGATTGGAAAAGCCCGACAACGCTTCCGTGGGAGTAATCACTCCACAGGCCGCTAAAAACGCCGAGCCCCCAACAAACAACCAGTCGGTGGGCGCTAAGTTCTTGGCCAGCGCGACCAAGATCAGCACGACGACCCCTACCGTTAACCACGCGCCGATTTCCATGCATTTCCCTCAGCTTACTGTTGCGTTCATTGTAATTGATGGCGCGCCTGCATCTAGAATCGCGCACGTGGAAATAGCGTCCGATGGCGAAAGACCGGTCCGCTTTATTTGGATTGTGCACGTGGCGACTGCCCCAACATCTGGCAAGTATCAGCGCCAGGGAAGTCGCAGTTCGAATTGGCTGCCGGGTTCGGCGGAACGGTAGGTGAGCTGTCCCGACAGCTGCCGGGCCAACTGCCGCGACAAAGCCAAACCTAATCCCACACCTGCTGCCGTTCCCGCCGTTTCATCCGCCGAGCGCGCGAAGGGCTGAAACAGGCGCCGCAACATCGTGCAGGAAATCCCCGGACCGAAATCTCGCACTTGGATCATCAGCCATTTTCCGTCCCCTGCCAGGGATACCTGTACGCCCGGCGGAGTTCCCACGGCAGCGTACTTGCAGGCGTTGTCCACGAGATTGAAGATAATTTGCTCCACGGCGTCGATGGCGGTCTCGATCGACGTTTCGGCCACATCGTCGCTGACCTGCCACTCGAGCGTTAGCCCGGCGGTCATGGCGCGCTGCTGACAACGACCCTTAATTCGCTCCGCCAATCCGCGCACGGTGATCTGCTCGCTCTTGCCCACTGCGGCGCCCCGCTCTAGCCGAGCGAATTGGAGGACATTGTCCACCAAACGGCACAAGCGGTCCGCTTCTTGTACCAGACCCTCCGTATACTCCGCGCGCTGTTCGGCATTCGGCAACATATCCCCATTCAACATTTCCGAGTACAGTCGAAACGTCGTCAGCGGTGTGCGAAGTTCGTGTGTCACGGCCGAAGCAAAGGCCGCGCGGCGATCGCTGAGCTGCACGACGCCTAGAATCAACCAGGCCGTACTGGCTGCCGCCAAGATAAATCCAACCCAGGCGATAGCCAATGACCAACACACAGAACCACTAGGTGGCAAAGCCAGTCCCCACCAGCGACGTTCGCCGGATGGCGCTGTCAGCGGCGTCCCGGGCATATGCGCCGCGCTGGGGACAATCAACTCCACCGGCAAGGTAGCCAACGATCGACTATATTCCAAGCCTTCGTCGTCGCCGCGCGGGACCAGATCGGCGCCAGGCACGATCTCATTAACCTCTGCTAACAACCACATTCGCATAGCCGGCCAATCCAACCAGCAACATTGAATCGCCGCGTGACCGCCGCTTTCCACACGCCGTACCAGCAACATGCGATCGCACATCCACACGGAATGCATGACGCCTTCGGAAACGCGTTGTTCGTTCCCCGTGGTCAGCGGCAATCGGTTGGCAGCCCATGCGTTCAATGCGAGTTCATTGGCGGCGGCTGCTCGTTGGTCGAACCGCGCAGCAAAATTGCCGAGTTGCTCTTCGCCAGTCGCTGGGATTGGTTGATTCCATTCCGCCATTTGCGCCACGTTTTTGTTGCCAACGATGGGACTTTGGCTGGGCGTGTCGCGCGCAATCGATTGTGCTCCGGGGTTTTGCGGAACGTTCGCCGGTGAATGGACCAACCAAGTCAAATCGCCTGCCGTGATCTCGGGCAACTTGCGGTCCGAACAGGCTCGCCACAAAGGATCAAAAGCAAACGTTTGCGCGATTTCCTGTAGCCGCGCGTGGTTTTCAGCCAGTTGGGTTTCCGTTACTCCACAACCAAGCGCGGATTCGCAGAACTGTGGCTCAGGACTCTGCGGTGACGAAACGTTCCCCCGATCATCAATCTGAAAATGCAGGATCACAAACGGTGATGGCTGAATTAATAACGGCGATGGCACCGGTTGTCCGCCGTTTGGCTCCAGCGCGGTGGCGACCGTCGGTTTCAGGAACGGTTGATACATCCAATGCGTCCGCGCGGCTTCTTGGGCTACTAGCGGTGTCAACATCCAGTCCATACGCCATAGTGCGTAGCCAATCCGCTCTTGAAGATCCGCATCCGCCCGCGCTTGTTCCGCGCGGCAACGGTTCAACTCCCGCTCGATGTCCAACCGTACAGTGGTCCAGGAGAACCAACTCAAAATGCTCCCCAAAAACACAACGATGGCCACGTAGGCCACGGCGATTCGTCGTGTGTGCGTAAAGAAAGGCATGATGCAGTACCTCCGCGCGTTGATTCAGGGACGCGTCGCCAACATATAACCGCATCCCCGCACGGTGCGGACCACCCTCGGCTGGGCGGGATCGTCGCGCAACTTTTCCCGCAACCGTGCAATTTGCATATCGACCGTGCGCGTGGTGAGCCCGTCTGGCGTCAATCGCCACACGTTGGCCAACAATTCGTCGCGCGAAATGGCCCGTCCAGCATGAACGACCAGATACCGCAGCAAGGTCGTCTCCAGTTCAGACAATTCCTCCCGGGAACCATCGGCAAACTGGAGTTCGCGCCGTGCCAAATCGGCTCGGCCCGACTCCCAGGTGAAAACCGCTAAGTCGCTGGGGCGACCCGGCGAACGGCGCAGGACAGCAGCCACTCGAGCAAACAACTCCTTGACGCTGAACGGTTTGACGACGTAATCGTCCGCGCCGCCGTTCAACCCAGCCACGCGGTCGGCTTCATCCCCCTTGGCAGTCAATACGATGATCGGCAAGGTGGGTCGCACATCGCGGACGCGGCGCAGCACCTCCAACCCGGGCAACGTGGGCAACGCCAAATCGAGCAGGATCAGATCCACGGGCTGTTCCAGCGCGATCCTTAATCCTTGGGCACCGTCCGCGGCTTCGCAGACGCCATAACCTGCGAATCGCAAAGCGTCCACGATTCCACGCCGAATCGCGACGTCGTCCTCGACCGTTAAAATTAATCTGCCCATGGATCCGGAAAGCAATACCAGGCCAACCTATTCTTGTTTCTCCTGATCGTTCGGGACTCCCTTGATCAAGATCGCTTCATCTCCAACGGTAATCATAACATCCCCGGACAGCGCCAGTTCGTCTTGGCGTTGTTCGCGCACCAGGCGCCACAAGATCTTTAGGAACTCGGACGAGCCAAACTCGATGACACGGTGTGGAACAGCTTGTTCGGGTTCGTCCAGGAAACGACTCTCGACCCAGCGACCATTGCGCCGATAAAGCGTGTTCTCCGAACATTGCTGTACCGTAACGGTCGCCACCCATTGGCCTTGGGAATCAACAAATCGGTTACTCAAGTTTAAACAGGCCGCGTCGCGCATAAAGGCCTTGTTGTACTCCTGATTCCAACTTCCCGTTCCTGATCGGCAGTGCATCGCGCGATCGACCAACTGCTGTTGGGTTAATTGAGTCACTGTTTCCGCGTTTGAGAGGTCAACTCCCTCCTCCGCCAAAAAGGCCGTGTACTCAGTCAATATGCCGAACTCCTTGCTGAGTGCCACAATCGACTGCGTCAGCTCGGCCAAACGTGAGTCAATCGGTGCCGCGTGCGTCGGCGATGGGACACTGGCGGCTAAGCCTCCGCTGGCGACGGGCGATTCGGCCCCCAAGTCGCGGACTTGGTCGATCAGCTGCGCGATTTTGCGGCTGGCCCACAACCGCGCGACAAAGGGTTGGCCCCCCGACTGCTTGGCCATGTCAAATGTAAACTCAAATTGCGCAGTTTGATCGCCTCGCGCCGCGGTGACGGCAAACGTCAATGGATCGTCGCCGCGATAGCGCCCCATCACGATTAATTGGTCGCCGGAGTACAAATCGGGCAACTGCGTCGGCAACATGTCGAATACCCGCTGAGGCTGGTCCAAAGGCTGATTGGCGAGGGTCAAACGCACATTGGAATACATCGGTCCGGCCAATCCGCGAAATACGCGCGACACGGCGACCTCGACGTCTTCACCGTGAGTGACGAATGTGGAAAATCCGCGCGTGGCCGTCGCCAACTTGTCCAACAACGGAGTGTTGACGTCAAAACCTACGCCAAACGTGAAGATGCGTCGTTGATGAGGGTTCTGTTTCTCGGCGACCTCGCGAATTGCGAGCTCTGAGGTGGTGCCGACGGTGGCTAAGCCATCGGTCAAGAACAACACGATCGGCAAAAACTCGGGAGTTGCCGGAGCTATCAAGGCGGCGGCCAGTGAGTCGTGCAAGTTTGTTCCATTCTCGGCGCGTACCGATTCGATAAACAGGCGTGCGCGCTCCAAGGTCTCGGCGGTCTTGACGACGGGAGATTGCGAAAAGGCCTCGATCTGGTCGTTAAAGGTGATGATGTTGAAGGCTTCGCCCATCTCCAGTCCGGAGAGGACTTGCCAGGCCGCTTGACGCGCTTGTTCGATCTTTTCGCCTTGCATACTCCCCGAGCGGTCCAATACCAAAGTAATCTCGCGACGGATCTTCGGTGCCGTGGCGAGCGCCTGTTCGGTTGCCTGACCGAGCCCGGCCAATAGCAAAAAGTATCCGCCGTGACCGTCCCGGTTGGGGTAGGTCATCAAGGAGGCCGACAAGGGCCCGGACGCCTGCAGGTAGGACAAGCGGAACGGGCCCGGATTTCCCGTTGCGCGATCTGGCACGGACAGTGTGGCCTCTTGTTTGCTGACCATTCGCACGGCCACCTCATGGCTGGGTGAATAGACCGTTGCGATGTCCCGTGATGATCGAATGCGTGCTTGGATCGACCATGGGACATCGGCGATTACCGATTGGCTGCGGGGCAAGTAATAATCAATGCGGTGGTTGTCGTTGTTCAGCAGCTGCTCAATGACCAGACGCACTTTCTGTTCCCCTGCGGCGGGAACGGGAAAAACGCTCGATCGAATGAGATTGTAGCCGGCGAACTCCAGTAGCGCGGGATCGCGGAGTTTAGCGACGATGGATTCAAAAGCGGCACGCGCCAGGTCCTTTTCGAGGAGTTCGGTTTTTGGTTCTTGGGCAACTCCATCAAAGGTAAACCCACGGACGATCGTCCCGGGAGCTACAGGAATCAAGAACTCAGCCATCTGTTGTGTCCCGGATTCGTTCTTGATCGAGTACACGAGCGTTGTTTGCGAGGATTGGTCGCGGATCTCGATATCGGCCGCAATTTGCGTCAAGCGTAGCGGCGACGTCGGTAGCGCTGTCGTTCGCCAGCATTGGGGAACGATCACGTTCGGCCCCCAGCTACACACCCGCGCCGCATCCTGGGCACTTGCCGGCCAAGCCAAACCTGCGACACACGCCATCCAGATCATCCACTGCCAACGCACTTCAATCAATCGAATCATCGTCATTCTCCTTTTTTGGAATGTATTGCTATCTTACGAACCCATCTTCCCACCCTGCGCAACACCTGTGTAACCACAATAGGTGCCACCCACCTACTATTGACCCCGCGCGAGGTTTTCGCTACAATCCTGTCAACTTCAACGAAGGAGGGTAGTGATTATGGGGCGACCAAAACGGGCGGAGCAGTTTGATCCCCGGGAAATTTGCGTCGTTCACGCCATTCAGCGGTGTGTTCGCAGGGCATTTTTGGCGGGAGTTGACGAAAAGACGGGTAAGGATTTCTCGTTCCGTCGAGAATGGATTAGGAGAAGGTTGGAGGCTCTAGCGTCAGTCTTTGGCATTGATGTCCTGACTTATGCGATCATGAGTAATCACTTGCACGTTATGGTCCGCAATCGTCCCGACGTGGTTGATTCTTGGTCGGATCACGAGGTAGCTATTCGTTGGCTACGGGTTTTTCCTGGTCAACGATTGGATGAGCATTTGGCGGAACCGACAGATGCTGCCATAGGTGCTCTGGTGGGAAGCTCCGAGATGCTGGCGAGAATTCGCCTCCGGCTTTCGGATATTTCGTGGTTCATGCGGGCCTTGGCGGAGCCGATTGCCCGTCTGGCAAATAAACAGGATGAATGCACTGGGCGATTCTGGGAAGGGCGATTTAAGGCACAGCGAATCACAGATGAGGCAGGGTTGCTGGCATGTGCGATGTACGTCGATTTGAATCCGGTGCGAGCGGCGCTGGCTGATTCTCCCAAGGATGCACAGCACACATCCGCATATGACCGGGTCAAGGCTGTGGAAGGAAGCAAAATGGACTCGGCGGCCTTCGATTTAGTGAGCGTCTCGACGGAAGGTGTAAGCCGTTCGCGGAGAACAATTTCAGCAGCCAAGCTGAAGGCTGTCCGCGCGTCGGCGCGACGGGTCTCTCGACGCAAGGTCCTGCGCGACTGTTGGTTGGCACCGCTATCCATGAACCGCAAAGTCTTGGCGGATAATCCCCAACTGAATCGGGAGGGCGTGCGGGCTAGTGACAAAGGCTTTCTGGATTTGAGTTGGCGCGTTTATTGGCATTTGCTTTGTTGGACCGCCAAACAGAGAGCCGACAGCGCTGCAGAGAAAACGCCTTCGGGGATAGACCGAGTCTTCGCGAAATTGGGAATTGAATCTTCGATGTGGCGCGACTTGGTATGGAACTTTAGGCGCTACTTTGGCAGCGGCGGCTGTGCGGGGTCGCCGCAATCGATGGCGTCTGACGCCGAGCGGGTTGGCAAACGTTGGCATCGTGGCCAGAGCCGCGTTCGGACTTGTTTCGTCAATTAGTCGGGCAAGTCCCTGTTGATCAGTCCGTATGGTCGTTATTCTCCCGACTCAAAAATCGTTTTGATGACAGGGCTTCTGTTCATCGCCACACATGAGCCGTCGTCATTTTTTCGCGGCGAAATCACACGCTTCATTCCGCAATCTTTGCGGTCTATGACCGTTGCGGCATCGCATGCCAATCATCTATTCCAAATGTAACCGACGTCGCAGGCATAGGCGGCCTGGCCCCATAAAGGTGCCCATGAAAATCCGTGCCGCTCATTCGGGTCGGCGAAAAATAGGTGGGTGGCACCTATTGTTGGTTGAAGGGTGGGGAGGGGATGGTAATAATGGCGGAGCATGGTTTGGTGAGTGGAGGAACTGGTGGGGAGCGAGCGAAGGGTGTCGCGATTTGCCTGGGCGACGGTGTTGGTTGTTTGCGCTGGGAACTGGATGGGTTGTCTGGCTTTGCAGGCGGACGAACCGGCCGAAGCGTTTTTGCAGGCCCTGCGCGATCGGGGGCACTACGACCTCGCTGAGGCTTACCTCGAGCAGATGCAGACCAGCCCGCTCGTCGCCGAGTCATTCCGCAAGACGATTCCATTTGAGCGCGCCGTAACGATCATCCAGAGTACGGCACGACTGCGCGACATCAATCAATGGGAAGAGAGGTTGGCTGAAGCGGAGCGGCTCTTACAGCAGTTTTCCGGCCAAGCCGACACGCCGGCAACCAAGGCCAAGGCTTTGGAGTCGTTGGCCGAACTGCGATTCCGTCAAGCGCGCGTATTCTTGGTCCGCGCGGAAAACGATCGCCAAACGGCCGACGAGCGCAATAAGGATTTAGGACGCGCCCGGGATTTGATGAAAGAGAGCATCGCCGGATTCGAGCAAGCGCGCGAGCACCTCAAAGGAATTATCGAGCAATTGACTGCGGCTGGTGATACATCGGCCGAAGCGCGTCGGCAATTGGAACCGATGCGGATCTCCTTCCTCCAAGTGCGATTGCGAGTTCCCATGGTGCGTGAACAATTGGCGGATAGTTTTCCTGCCGATGCCTTGGAGCGTCGCGACGCCTTACAAGCGGCGCTCACCGAGTATCTGTACCTTTGGGAGAATTATTACCGATACGCAGCGGGGGTGGACGCCGCGTTATACGCAGCCCGTTGCCGCATGAAGCTAGGCCTGAGCGACGAAGCGTTGGGAATCTTAGAGGAGATGTTCCAACAGCGAGACACGGCTGCCTTGCGACCGGTCAAACGCGAAGCGGCCTTGATCGCCATCGACTGTTGGCGGCAGAAATCGCCCTATCCCGCCGCGGCGGTCGTCGAGCGGTTGGAGCCTTTGGTTGCCGATCTGTCGCGCGCCGAGTCAAGCCAAGCCGGCTGGCAGCGCATTCAACTCGAATTGGCTTACGCCTATGACAGGAAGGGGCGGCAGATGCAACAGCAAGGGCAGGGGACCGCCAGCGATATTTCGGCGATCAAGCGCCGCGCAATTACTCTGGCGCGAGTCATTGCCCGTTCGCCTGGCCCACATCGCGATGAGGCCCGCGAGTTGCTGACCAGTTGGAATGCACCGTTGACTGAAGAGGCAGAGAGCGAAGCGCCGATCGCAACGTTTGTCGCCGCGCGTGACAAGCTGGTTGAATTCGTCGTGGATGCCGAGGCCATCTACCGCGAAATGGCGTCGGCCGGAGCCTCGATTGCCGCCGACGATCCGGCCGCATCCGCATTGCAAGAGTCCGTTCAGCGCGCGCTGAGTATGGCGCAAACGGCATTGCGGTTGGCTACGGTAGAAACGGATCGCCGCGACATCAATCACGTTCGATTTTTGCAGGCGTACTGTTATTACTTGCTAAAGCGATACTATGAAGTGGCCGTCATTGCCCAGTTTATGGTTGACAAGTATTCCGGCGTCGAGTATTCGCGGCAGGCGGGGGGCCTGTTGGTGGATTGCTTTGCGCGTTTGTATGAACAGGCCGATGACGAGGGGCGTGTATTCGCCAAACAGCGACTAACCGAATCCGCATTGCGGGTCGGCGAACTTTATCCGGGGAGTCCGGAAGCCGACAACGCCCTGGCGGTGTTGGCCCGTTTGTCAATTCAAGACCGTGACCTCGAGGGAGCCTTGGCCTATTTGCGGCGGATGAGCCCTCAGGGAGGGGGCAAGCTGCAAGTCACTTTGCAGCTCGGACAGCAGTTGTGGTTGGAGTATCGCGCATCGCGCAGCAAGTTGACGGACGAGGAGATGGAATCTCGCCGCGATGAATTGCAGGCGGATTTGACTCGCGCGAAAACATTGTTGGCGGACAGCATTGCCGGAATCAATGCTGCGGACGTGACCTTTGACGCTGCGCTATCGGCCCTATTTCTGGCGGCGGCACAGGTGGAATCTGGCGAGTTGGCCGCCGCAGTCCAGCAGTTGGAGGAAGCGCCGTTGGCGCCGTTGGATTTGATCAAGCAACGCCATCCGGCAGTTTTCGATTCGCCGCGCCGCGACAGTTTTCTGCGCGAATCCTATCGCACAGCATTGAATGCGTATTTAGCCAACCTGCGCACGGGGAGTAATCAGCAGGTGTGGCTGACGAAATCGCAGGCCGTACTCGACGCTCTGCGGCAACATTTGGAGAACCAAGCCGGGGTGGATGTCAATCGCGAGATGGCGTCGATCTATGGACTGCTGGCGGTTGAGTTGCGACAACAGTTTGCCGGTTTGACGCAGTCAGCCGAGCGCGAGAATTTGGCGGCGAGTTTGGCGCAGTTTTTGGGCAATCTCGAACGTCAAGCCACCGACGCCAGAACATTGATGTGGGTCGGTGCCACCTTGTTAGAGACCGCGCGGGCGCTGGTTGGTTCCGGATCGGAGGTTGTCGAGCGAGGCTCGACCGGAGATCGCCTGTATCGTCAAGCGTTTGAAGTTTTGACGCGTGTCGAGAAGATCGGATTTGCCGGGGATCCGCAACAAGAAGCGCGCGATTTGGAGTTGCAGCGCGCCAAAGCGATTGCCTTGCGAGGTATGGGCGAATATGAGCAAGCGGTCAAGGTATTTGCAGCGGTATTGGAGAAGAAGCCAGCGGTTGTTCCGATTCAGTTGGAGGCAGCCCATACCTTGAGGCAATGGGCGGCCACCACGCGCAATTCCAAGACATACGAAATGGCTATGATGGGTACGGAGCCGCGAACGGACCCCAACAACGCCCGGAATCGCCGCAATGTGATTTGGGGTTACCGCCAATTAGTGACTGCGCTCCGCGATCAAGAGAAGATGCGCGATCAATTTTTCGACGCCTACTATCATTTGATTGAATCGCGACTGGAGTACGGAATTCTGGTCCCGTCCACCGAGGCCATCCGCTCAGCCCAAGCCGAGATCAACAACCTGCGGGCTCGAGACGAAACGTTAGGCGGCGCTGCGTGGCGCCCCCGTCTGGAGAAACTGGAGCGACGAATCAAGGAACATATGCAATGAGAGGCAGCGGATTTCGAGAAATGATCGGCAGCGCACTTTTGCTGGGACTATCGTGCGTGGGGTCGATCAGCGCCTGGGGGCAGTCCGATACGATTTATCTGCTCAGTGGTGCCCCGGTGCGAGGCGCTATTTCCTCGACGACGCCGCTGGCGATTAAAGTCCGCACAGATACGGGCGAACAAGAGGTGCCGGTTCAGAACATCCGTAGTATTACGTTGGCCGATGCGCTGCCGGAATTGACACGTGCCAATCAGCGTTTCAGCGACAGCCGTTTCGACGATGGCCTGGCCGAGTTGGAAAAGATCGCCAGCCCGCCCCGCGGTGGTTTCGCGGCCCAGCAATTGGAATACTTGCGCGCCTTTGGAATGGCTCAATCGGCGCTGACAGGAGGCAATGTCCCTCTGAGAGAAGCGGGGAGCGCCGTCAATGCGTTCTTGAAGAAGTATCCGGAAAGTTATCAACAAATTCCCATGGCCGAGATGTTGGGCCGGTTGTTGGTATTGGTCGGTGAAAATGAACTCGCCCAGGGGGAGTTTTCGAAACTCGTGCAATGCGGCTGGCCGGAATTTGAACTCAAGGGAAACTACCAGCTCGGCGAGCTGCATTTGTTGCTGAATAAAGGAGCGGAGGCGGAAAGAAATTTCGCCGCAGTGGTCGGTTCCGAAGTCAACACTCCGGCAGCCGTCAATTTGAAGAGCATCTCGCGGTGTTTGCGGGCCAAAGCCTTGATCATTTCCGGGCAGGGCGAGGAAGGGCGGCGTGTCGTCGAAGAAATCATCCAGCGTGAAAGTCCGGACAATCAGGCGTTATTTGCGCATGCCTATAATGCTCTGGGGCTGTACCATATGCAGCGCAACGATGTACAGGCGGCGGTGTTAGCCTTCTTGCATACCGACTTGCTATTTCCCAGCCAAGCCGATGCCCACGCCGAAGCGTTGTATTACTTAACGCAGCTCTATCCCAAGATCGGAAAAAATGACGACGCGTACGCGGCGCGGGAGAACCTCCGCAGTCAATACCGCAATTCAACCTGGGTGCAAAAGTTGAATTGACGTCGGAGGGCAAAAGGTTTACGGATGATAGCCGGGAGGGAACATTGTCCCGCCCGGCATCTGTAAAAGGACTCGGCACCTGGGGGATTTACGTTCCCGACAGCTTCGCGCTCGCCTTTTGTGTCCATACTTCGGGACCGCCTTCGTCATATCCGTAGTTGCCGACAACCGACCCATCGGCTTTGATAAACAAAATGGTCGGGTAACCCGGCACTTGGTCGCGGTATTTTTGTAGCAATTCCTGATTTTGTCGCTTCAGTGACGGAGGCTGTGCAACGCCGCGAGGATAATCGAGTTTCAGCAACACGACATGTTCTTTCGCCCACGTCGTGAACGCGTCGTGAGCGAAGACCTCGGCGTCCAAGCGTTGGCACCAGATACACCAATCGCTGCCAGTGAAATCAACCAGGATCGGCTTTCCTGTTTCTTTGGCCTTAGCCACGGCCTGATCGTACACCTGGAACCAACCATCTTTGGTCAATCCGATTTGACTGAGCGGGACGTCGGCAACTTGTCCAGAGCCACCCGCCGGCCGTTTGCAGCCGATGTTGTTAGATAGAACCACGAAGGCCAGAATCAGAGTTACAGAGACAAATGTTCGACACATCATTGCATTCCTCGTTTGCCAACCGCCATTCACGTTCTGCCTGTTCGGCAGCGCCGATCCAATTATACGCACACTATCTATCATACCCGTTTTCAATCAGTAAGTTCCAGGCTCAAGGCAGAGCCAATGCGGATACCGGCACTGGAAGTGTTCGAGCAGTGGCCCGATGGTGACTGGAAACACGTCGTCGGGGAGGCTAGAATTTTCCGAATTGTAAAGGGCAGGCAGTCTCGCTGGACCATTGCCTGGGGGCACAACACGAGAACAGGGCGGGCGGCGATTTCGTCAATTCGAAATCGGAAGGCCTCACAATTAGGCAGACCACAGCCCACGAGAGGGAGTACTTTTATGGCGGCAAAGGAACGAACGCAGCGGTCGCTGCTGTTGATCTTGGCTTGTTTGGCGTTGACTCTCGGCGCAGCGTTGTGGCCTCCCGGCACCGTGCTCGCCACCGCGCGTCCGCAAGACGCTGCGGCTCAAGACGCTCCACCGGCGCCGGCTGCTGGGGAGGCCGCCTCGGCCCCGCAACGCGATCAACGGACGCTCCTGTCTTGGTTGCGACAGGCGCTGGGGTGGTTATACATCACGGTGTTTATTGCACTGTCGTTTGTGTTGGTGGCACTGTTCATCATGAATGTCCTGTCCGCCCGGCGCGACGCCGTTTGTCCGCCTGCGTTGGTGGAGGGTTTCGAAGCGCTGTTGGACGAGAAAAAATATCAGGAGGCCTACGAGTTGGCCAAAGCCGACGAGTCGTTTCTCGGCAACGTCCTTTCCAGCGGGCTCGCCAAATTGAACATGAGCTATTCCCACGCCGTCGAGGCGATGCAAGAAGTCGGGCAAGAAGAGAGCATGAAACTGCAACATCGGTTGAGCTATCTGGCCTTGATCGGCACATTGAGCCCGATGATTGGTCTCTTTGGAACAGTGGATGGCATGATTCGGTCGTTCTTCACGATTGCCATGGGGGGTGGTTCGCCCGATCCGAACAAACTGGCCGACGGGATTTCGAAGGCGTTGTTGACCACGCTGATTGGTTTGGCGATCGCCATTCCCGCCATCGCCGCCTACAACATCTTGCGCAACCGTTTTGAGCGATTGGAGTTGGAGGTCGGTATCACCAGCGATAATTTGATGAGCCGATTCGAAAAGGTTGGGGCCAAAAAGGAAGGCTAACACGGCTGGCGTTGCCCATCGCTGGAATTCCCGACGTTTGCGGAACTGAAACCATGCAATTCCATCGGAAAAAAAAGGAGATTATGGAGGCCGACTTGACCCCCATGATCGACATGACGTTTCAGTTGATCGCTTTCTTCATGATCATCATCAACTTCTCGGAGGTCGATCGGGCGGAGGAGATCATGCTCCCCACCAGCCGGTTGGCGAAGCCTCCGGAAGTGCTCCCCGATTACCGCATTATTCTGAACCTGAACGACGATGGGAGCGTTGTGTTCGACGGGCAACGGATCGAACAAATCGAGTTTATCGGCTCGATGTTACGGCGCGAGGTCTCGGCGGCGCAGCGGGTGCGGGTCAAACCGGGCGATATCGCAGTCATTATTCGCGCCCATCAGGAGACACCCACGGGTTTGGTGCAACGTCTTATGGCGAAATGCCAGGAACAAGAGTTGGAATCCTTCAGTCTGCGGGTCAAGGAAGAGCGCTGACGGGAGACAGCCATGAAGTTTCGCAAGGGCATTCAAAAGGCACAAGACATTCGCCTGAACATGACGGCGATGATCGATATCGTTTTTCAGTTATTAGTGTTTTTCATCATGACGTTTAAGATCACGGCCATGGAAGCGGACTTCAACGTGCGCATGCCTTTGGCCAGCGAACAAGTGACCCAACCGGATCAAGTGTTGCCGACCATTATCCGCATCCAATTGCGGGCCGGCGTGGATCGGCACATCGCCGGAATTGACGTGGACAATGAGATCCAATCGCTGACATTGGATCAATCGGATATGTTTCAACGCTTGACCGAGTTTGTCGAGCGGACGATGGCGCGGGAAGGGGATGCCTCGACGACGGGGGAAGTCGAGGTCGAGTTCACCATCGCCGAGTCGTTGCGGTACAAATATACGGTCATGGCGATGGAGGCCGTTTCGGGAAAAATTCTCCCGGACGGAACGACGAAGCGTTTGATTGAGAAGATCAAATTCCGCAGTCCGAATTAAGTGCGCGCTTGTTCCGACCTGCTTTCGACCTGCGCAGGTACGCCGCCCTTTGATCGCCCAGGGGCGGCAAGCGTTTCCGGCGGTTACTCTTCGCCTTCGATACTGACGGCGACAACCGGTTCGGTTTCCGCGGCCGGTTCGCCGCGCATAACGCCGACGAACTTGAGGTGCCTCATCTTCCCTTCCTCGTTGCGGACCACTTCCACCCGGATTTTGTCCTTGCCCTTGAAATTGTCCTGCAATAGCTCTTCCGACAATGGGTCTTCCACATAGTTTTCCAGCGCTCGGCGGAGCGGCCGCGCACCATAATCCAAATTGGTCCCCTTCTTGATCAAGAATTCTTTGGCTTCATTGGTCAATTCGAGTTCGTAACCGCGTTCGACCAGCCGTTCGCGGATTTTGCCCAATTCCAAATCGATCACGAGTTTCAGGTCCTTCTTTTCCAAGTGGCGGAAGATAATGGGCTCGTCCGATAAACGGTTGAGAAACTCGGGGCGAAAGGCCCGTTGGATCTCGTCGTACACGCGATTCTTCATCCCTTCAAAGGTGGCGTCTTCGCTGGTGCCGGGCAAACCGAACTGCGATTCGTTTTTGATGGCGTGCGCGCCGACGTTGGTGGTCATAATGAGAATCACGTTGCGGAAATCGACATTGCGGCCGAAGCTGTCCGTCAAACGCCCTTCTTCCATCACCTGCAACAACATGTTGTAAATGTCGGGATGGGCCTTCTCGATTTCGTCCAACAGCACCACGGCATAGGGCCGGCGGCGGATTTTCTCCGTCAATTGCCCCCCTTCTTCGTAGCCGACATAACCCGGCGGAGCGCCGATCAAACGGCTCAGGTTGTGCTTCTCCATGTATTCGCTCATGTCGATCGTCACCAGAGCATCGGGATCGCCGAACATAAACTCGGCCAGCGCTTTGGCCAACAGCGTTTTGCCGACACCGGTCGGACCGGCAAACATAAAGCACCCGATGGGCCGCTTGGGGTCTTTCAGTCCGCTGCGGCTGCGGCGCACGGCTTTCGCCACGGCTTTGATCGCCGCATCCTGGCTGATCACGCGTTTGTGCAATTCGTCTTCCATTTTCAACAGGCGGACACTGTCTTCCGTGGACAAGCGTGTCAGCGGAATGCCTGTCATTTTGGAAATGACTTCGGCAATCACTTCTTCGTCCACGACGCCGTCGCTCTGTTGCGATTTCTCCCGCCAGTCGCGTTTGATCTGCTCTTTCTTTTTGCGCAGCTTGTCCGCCTGGTCGCGCAGCGCCGCCGCCTTTTCGAAATCTTGATTGGCGACCGCGTCTTCTTTTTCTTTGTTGAGGCGATCGATGTCTTCGTCGATTTCCTTCAAGTCCGGGGGCCGCGACATGGAGCGCAGCCGGACCCGCGCGCCGGCTTCGTCGATCACGTCGATCGCTTTGTCCGGCAGACAGCGGGCCGTAATGTACCGGCTGGACAAGTCGGCGGCGGCTAATACAGCATCTTCTGTAATTTGCACTCGGTGATGTTCTTCATACCGTTGCCGCAGACCGCGGAGGATTTCCACGGTTTCCTCAATCGAGGTCGGTTCGACGATGATTTCCTGGAAGCGGCGGGCCAGCGCGCTATCTTTTTCGATGTATTTGCGGTACTCGTCCAACGTCGTGGCGCCGATGCATTGAATTTCCCCGCGCGACAGGGCGGGTTTCAACACATTGGCGGCATCGATGGCGCCTTCCGCGCCACCCGCGCCGACCAACGTATGCAATTCGTCGATGAACAGAATCGTATTGCGATTGCGCTTGACTTCGTTCATCACGGCCTTGATGCGCTCTTCGAACTGGCCGCGATACTTGGTGCCGGCGACCATCATCGCCAGATCGAGGACGACGATCCGTTTGTCGGCGAGGATTTCCGGAACTTCACCGTTGACCACTCGTTGGGCGAACCCCTCGACAATGGCAGTCTTGCCGACGCCCGCTTCGCCTAACAACACGGGATTGTTCTTTTGGCGGCGGCAGAGAATCTGAATGGCGCGTTCGATTTCGACTTGGCGGCCGATCACGGGATCGAGTTTCCCTTGACGAGCCAATTCGGTGAGATCGCGACCAAAGCTGTCGAGCGCGGGGGTCTTGGACGAACGACCTTTACCCGATTGTTGCTCGGCGCCTTGGCCGAAGTTCTCTCGACTTCCTCGTTCGCCACTCTCGCCCCCTTCCAGGCCATTGCCCAGGAGATTGAGGACTTCTTCGCGGACTTCTTCGAGCTTCAAACCGAGGTTCATCAACACCTGCGCGGCCACGCCTTCATGTTCGCGGAGCAGTCCCAGCAGCAAATGTTCCGTGCCGACGAAATTATGATTCAGGTTTCGCGCTTCCTCCATGGAATACTCGATAACCTTCTTCGCGCGCGGAGTTTGGGGCAGGCGGCCCATGGTGATCATTTCCGGTCCGCTTTGGACCAGCTTTTCGACCTCCAACCGGATTTTCCGCAAATCGACGTCGAGGTTCTTCAAGACATTGGCGGCAACGCCGGTTCCTTCCTTGACCAAACCCAACAGCATGTGTTCCGTGCCGATATATTCGTGGTTGAAGCGTTGGGCCTCTTGGTTGGCCAACTGCATCACCTTTCGCGCTCGGTCGGTAAATCGTTCGTACATGGTTCAGTACCTCCGTAGTTGATATTAGGCGGCGCGGTGGATTTCGTCCGAATCGTCCGGCGCCGCCTCACCAGCTGGTTGGGGCAAATGTCGTGCCGCTTCGTCGGATGACGTTTCTTCCGTTAATTGTTCCCGGATCCATTGGATGCGATCCCGCTCGCGTTGTATTTCATAGGTCCAGGCCTGTGATTCGTCGTAACCGGCCAGCAATTCCAATTCGTGCTGAGCGCCGTCTAACCGCCCAGACTGTCGCAAGATACCGACCAGCAGCAGCCTGGCAGCCGCATCGCGCGGCCAAAGCTGCAAGCGACGACGAATCAACCGCTCGGCCTCGAACCAATTCCTATTTAAGTATTCCCGTTGGGCCTGAATAAACAAGGTGTCTTGAGAAATCGCCGGGCGAGCCGGTGGAGGGGAGGCGGCTAACGCGTGGCGAATATCGTGGGACACGCTCCAATAGGACAGTCCCCAAATCAAAATCAACAGTGGCCAGATGATGCTCGAAAATTGCTCGCCAATCCAAGCGGGCCAGACGAACGTGCCGACCAGCGCCAGATTCAATAAGGCGCCGAATCCAATGGACATCACCAGCGACAGCCAATCGCCGCGCCGCCATAAACGGTGCAAACCGGGCCACAAAAACATCGACCGCTCGAGCCACATCATGTTCAGAGCACTCCAGCATCCCTGCCCCAAGTATAGACCGCGGTTGGTCGCGGCGCCAGATGAATTCGGGGGCCTTGACGAGCGCCAATTCGCACTAAAGTATCAGCCAGTTACGGAGTTACGTCAACGTCAATCCCCGTCGGAATTCTTGCATCGCGCGTCGGTACAAACGATGGTTTGCACAAAGTTTAAAGGGGGGTGCGCACAAGACTCCGAGATTATTCAACTTTCTGATTCCTCCTGCCCGCCTGTCATCCATGTTATGATCGTCAAGGCTTGTGACGAATTGGCAGTGACAGCATGACAGTTGACAGCAGTAAACGCGCGAACGGCGGGGAAAACGCCGCAGGGGAGTACGACCTCGGCTGGTTCCGCGTGCTCGACGCGGCGATCAACCGGGCCAGTGAGGGATTGCGCGTCGTGGAGGACTATGCGCGGATGGTGTTGGATGACCGGTACCTGACGCGCGAGTTCAAGCAATTGCGACACGACTTGACTGCGCTGGCGCAAAATTTCGACGCGCCCGTACTCATTGCCGCGCGCGACTCGGCGCATGATGTCGGAGCAGAAACGCCGATCCCTACCGAAGATTCACAAGCGGATGCCGCGCGATTGATACGAGCCAATCTGGCTCGCGCACAACAGGCGTTGCGGACGATTGAGGAGTACTCAAAATCAATGCCATTTGCGTTGGCGCATAATTTTGAACGTCTTCGTTTCCGTTGCTATCACTTAGAAAAATCGCTGCTTACCACAGTTCTCAGTCGGCAAACACTGGCCGAATCTCGCTTATGCGTGTTGGTGGACGGTCGGAATCAAGTTTCCGAATTCGAGCGGCTGGTGCAGCAACTGGTCAACGGGGGCGTGGACATGATCCAGTTGCGGGACAAGTCGCTGGACGACCGCCAATTGCTCCAGCGCGGCGAGATCCTCACGCGGCTATTGGCGGGGACGGCCATCCGCTGGATCATGAATGACCGCGCGGACTTGGCTGTTGCGGCTCACGCGCACGGCGTCCACGTGGGCCAAACCGATCTGCCGGTGTGCGCGGCGCGGCGCATCGTGGGCCCCCATCGCCTGGTCGGAGTCTCGACGCATAGTATCGAACAAGCGCGGCAAGCGGTGCTGGATGGCGCCAACTATATCGGCGTCGGGCCGGTGTTCGATAGTCAGACCAAGTCCTTTTCGGCGCTGGCGGGATTGGCACTCGTGCGGGAGGTCGCTCAGGATATTGGGCTGCCGGCCTTTGCGATTGGAGGAATTGATGACACGAACATTGAATTGGTGCGCGGTGCAGGGCTGACACGCGTCGCCGTCAGTCAGGCCATTTGTAGCGCCCCGAATCCTGGAAACGCTGCCTTGGCCATGCAGCGTGTTTTACGACAAGGCACCGATATGCAGTCGGGTGTATGAAGCCGACAATGATGCGCACGAGCGTATATGGTCCACGCGATTCGCGTATCGCCAACGGAAGACTCGAATCGATGGAGGCTTGCTTTGCACGCCCGAATGTATGTGGATGATTGGTCACCGAGTTGACCAGCAGAAGCAGAAGTAATCACTGGACACGACGAACATGACCGTTATGGAACAAGCCCACATCGAGGTGGAGCTGAAATTTGAAGTGCAGAACGAGGCGGAGTTGTTAGAACGCTTCGCGGCACAGGGGGCTCAGTTGCAAGGAGTAGTGGATCAATCCGATGAGTACTTTGCGCACCCCTGCCGCAATTTGCGCAAATCGGACGAAACACTGCGCATTCGAACGGCCGACGGATTGTCGTGGTTGACGTACAAAGGACCGAAACTATCCAAACGCACGAAGATCCGGGAAGAAGTGGAAATACCTTTGACCACCCGATTGCGCGGTCCGGCGACCAGCTCATTTCCTGCGCGCGACGAGGCGCTTGAATCCGGTGAACCGGCCGAATTGGCGTTGCGGCAGATTCTCTTGCGAATGGGGTTTTCTACGTTGGCGGTGGTGCGGAAACGGCGGCAAGTTTTCTCGGCGCAAGCATCTTTCGCCGGGAATGTCTGGCAACTGGCCATTGGACTGGATCGAGTGGACGGCATCGGCTCCTTTGTCGAGATCGAGACCATTGCGGCGCGGGATCAATGGCGCGCCGCGGAACAAGCCGTCTGGCAGTTTGCCAGTCTGCTCGGGTTGCGCGAGCCCGTCAAATCCAGCTATTTGGCGTTGTGCTTGAACCAACTAGACAACTAGACTGAACTCAGCGATTCGTTTCGAGTCGGATGAGCCGCGATTAGCCGACCACGGGCGAACCTCGTTGGCCAGTACATTCTCTAGCATCGACATGGACCTGCTCGATTCACGGTTACAATCTGGTAGCGCCGCGCCGACCGAAGTTCCAACCTTTACTTCGCACGCTGCCGCAGACGCATCGGCGTCGGCCAGCAGTAGCCCGCAGGTTTCTGTCGCAGCGTCGGCTACGGAATCACAGGCCCGCCACAACATGGTCACCATGAATTGGCATCAAGTGTTGATGCGGACGGGCTGGATTTTCAAGACGGAAAGCCTCGTGATGCCCGCTGTTCTGGATCTGGTCGGGGGTTCGGCCTGGTTGCGCAGCTTCTTGCCGATGCTCAATCGTTTGGGGCAGAGCGTGCCCCCGTTGTTAGCCGCGAGCGCGACCCGTCGCGCACCTTGGAAGAAACAATTGTTGTTTACATCGTCCGTAGCGATGGGCGTCTTGTTTCTCCTGTTGGCGGTCATCTGGAGCTTAGCGGACCTGTCAGTGGCAGGCTGGTGGTTGCCGACGACAATCCTGGTCGTGTACGGAGTTTTTTTTGGTACTTTGGGGATCAATCAACTGGTCTTGTCGGCGTTGACGGGAAAACTTATTCCAGTTGCGGTTCGCGGCCGGGTAATGCAGATTTCCAGTTGCGTCGGTTCCGTGATTGCGTGCGCGTGTGCTTGGGTCTTGTTGAGGAAGTGGCTAGCGGCGGGCCAAGAGAATTTCGTCGCCGTGTTTGTCTTCGCCGGCGCGTTGTTCATTGCCAGCGGCGTGGCTGCTATTTTTTTTCGCGAAGACCCCGATCATGACGTTCCAGACCGCGAATCATCTCTAAGTTCCTGGCGGGAGGCTTGGAGTTTGCTGCGCTCCGATCGCAATCTGCAGCTGCTGGCCGTCATCGCCGCATTGTTTGGCTCGATGATCACTTTATTCCCGCATTATCAAGCGCTGGGACGAATGCGGTTAGGTTTGGGATACGACAGCCTGGTCCCGTGGATTATCGCGCAGAACGTGGGCGTAGCATTGTTCAGCTTGCCTGCGGGCTGGATCGCCGACCGCATGGGGAATCGGCGCGTGCTGAAATGCCTGATGTTTGGGCTTTGCCTGGTTCTACCACTGGCACTATGGCTAT
Source organism: Planctomycetota bacterium (assembly GCA_014584305.1). Classification (GTDB taxonomy): domain Bacteria; phylum Planctomycetota; class Planctomycetia; order Pirellulales; family Pirellulaceae; genus BJ22. Next base: position 24,027 of record JACTND010000316.1, read on the forward strand.
CGATGCAGGGCGCCATCGGAACCGCCTGGTTTTTTGTGGTGTTTGCGTTGTTGGGTCTGACCCCGGTCTCCATGCGGACGTTCAGTAACTACACGTTGGAGTTGGTCGATCGCCGTCATCAGGCCCACTATTTGGCCATTGTCAGTATGGGGATGGCCGGACCGGCCGTGTTGGCATCGATGGCGGTAGGTATTTTGATCGATTGGGCAGGTTTTGAACTGGCTTTTGCTTTGGTAACGGCCTGCCAGGTGGCCGGGTTTTTGCTGACCTTCCGGCTGATTGAACCGCGTCGTCAACCATCGCGTAGGTAATAGGATTCGTAATCCATGCGCAACAAAGGGTTCATGCTGGAGTTGGAGCATTCGAATAGTGACGTTTGCCAGGGCGCCTTTTCCATCTAAACGGGGCTTGGGGGTGGCAAACCTAAATTGACTTGCCGCAAGGAATGACGACAATAGACAGCGTATATTGAACAAGGTAGTCGAGAGTATTCTGAGGAGTCGAAGCATGTTGATTCGTGCAGTCTTAATGATCTTCGTGTGCGGTAGTTGGCTGGGCCAGGTTGCCCAGGCGCAAGACAAGTTAGAGGGCGTGCATTGCCCCGTGATGGCGCAGGCCACGGCCAAGTCGAGCAAGGTCGCCGAATATCACGGTGGCCAAGTTTACCTGTGCTGTGACAAGTGTTTGGCAACCTTCCAAGCCAATCCCGAAAAGTATGCGGTGCGTGCCAATCAGCAACTCGTTCAGACTGGCCAATTCAAACAAGTCGCCTGTCCTTTAAGTGGCAATGCGGTAAACGAATTGCAGACGACGAATGTTGGCGGCGTCGCGGTGGCGTTTTGCTGCGGCGGTTGCAAAGGCCGCGTCGAAGGGGCCGAGAATGAGTCAGCGAAATCCGAAATGGTTTTCGCCTCCGCCGCGTTTGACAAAGGCTTTGCGGCAGTGCAGGACGAAATCAAGTTGGAAGGCGTCAAATGCATGTTCATGGTCCGGAAAGACGTCAACCCGGAAAAGTTCGCTGAATTCGAAGGAGGCAAAGTCTTCTTCTGCTGCGACAATTGCTTGAAACGGTTCCATTCGAAACCCGAGGACTTCACAACCAAAGCCCATCATCAATTGGTTCGGACCGGTCAGGTGAAACAAACGGCGTGCCCCATTTCAGGCCACGATGTCGCGGATGGCGTGGTCACTGAGGTGGCTGGCGTGAAAGTTGGTTTCTGTTGTGAGAATTGCCAAGCCAAGGTTGTCACGGCTGAATCCGACGACGCGCGATTGGAAATCGTTTTTGGCGCCGAAGGTTACAAGAAAGGTTTCTCTAAGAAGGAGTAAGACGGCCAACGTCGAACGGACTCGCTCCCTTGAACGGAACTTGTCCTGTTATCTACATGCAACCCGCGACCGGATTCGGTGGCGGGTTGTTTTCTTTGTTGCTGCGTTCCCAAGGGGGAGTACCAGCGACAATGTCCCTTGATAGCACCCTGAATTTCGTCTTGACGCTCCCTGGTGAGCGGCCTACTATCCCCCCCGCGGGCATCTGCTCTCAGCCACGGGAGCGATTGGCAGAACAGTTTATCAGGGTATGGAAGCCTCAATGACGAACGGCAAACTTCATAGTTTTGGCGTGCTCGGTGTCATCGCTGCAACAACGTTTCTTTGTGGCTGCCAATGGGTCGGACAGTCCATCTCAAAAATGTCCGAATGGAAAATGCCACAACCACCCAAGCTTTTCGCAAAAAAAGACTCCACGCCTCCGCCCCCTCCCTCCCGCCATTTCAATGATGAAACATCGCGAGTCGCCACGTCCGCCGATCCTTCGAGTGCATTGAATCAGAATGGTACTGTACAGCGACCAAGCCAAGGCGAACGGCCGACTGATATCATGGCAGGCCGCAATAGTCCCAACGCCAATGCATCGAGAGACGCATCGGATCAACCCAGGCCCCCTTTCAAATTTCCCGAATCGGATCGTCAGTTTGTACAACCTGATGTGGCGGCCTATTCTCCCGACCAACCGACCATGCCGCGCGCGCCCTATGAAGCGCCGCGTACGGCATCGACGAACAGCGAGGATACGAACGCGCGTCACTCTTCACAGAACGGATTCGGTAACGGGTTTCCATCGTCGAATAACAACGGATTGGGGCTAGCCACTACGATGCCTGACGCAACTACATTTGGCGGCGGGGCCCTCAACTCACGCTTTGGATCGTCGTTAACTCCAAACACGAGCGCGGCGACGGCAGAGCCAAATGGTGAACCCAATAGCAGATGGGGCGGTTTTGGTTCGAATGGATCAACTGATCAAAACGTTGCCGGCGCCGGAATCAATAACCGGAACGAGATCAGCGGTATGACATCGCCAGATTCGACGCCGGGGATATTGCAACCTCAAACCATTGGCCAAAACAACTTTGGTGCTTCTTCAGTCCCCACACCCAGGACGGACTTGGCCCAGAATACTTCTATTAACCAAGAAGTCGCCCCCCCCGTGCGCGAGTATCGCCAAACTCCCTATCCATCCTTTGCCGAAACACAGCGCATACCAACGGCCCCGGATCAATCGTCGTCGAGCGGCGTTGCTGGCCTAAGAAGCACCTCTTCCCCGACTGCCAACACGTTCGGCTTTCAACCGGTTTCCCACATCGCCGAAATTCCGGTGGAGTTGAAGCCCAACGCCGATTCCTACGCCCCCGGCAGCCTCTCCCGTCTCAACACCTCTTCCCCCTGGCGCTAACCAAAACAAAAGGACAGGCATTATCACTAACTGCCAATTTGCACGCTTTTTGACCGATTGCGAACTCGATTGGTTGAGGTGGGGGCCGAGAGACGGCCTTGCCCCGATTCTCGGGAGCGTCCAAGCGACAGGTATCGG
>JACTND010000258.1 GCA_014584305.1 Planctomycetota bacterium
AGATGCCGCTTGAGGATTTGGACCTTTTCCGCCCCGGTAAAATGCCGCCGCTTCGACATGGTTAGCCCCCCCAAAAAGGGTTATACTAACTCGATCCGATGGCTCTTCCAATTCCGACTGGAGCAAAACAGGCGCGAGACTCTGAGAAATCGTTCGGGCCTGAGTCCACAAGAATTACGCGACAAGGAGCGGCGACGATTGCGGGACTAAATACCTGTGTGATCTTTCGGATTAGCTGTAAAATTTCACCACAGGACGGAGGGCGACATATAAACTGCCGCTGTTCTCCGGGGCCGGCTCCGGCAGGTCATGTGTCGCCCTCCGCGCTTGAAAATGGATGGGGCTGCTCTGCGTTGCAGCTTAGGTTCCATCCTTAAAACCTAGTGTCAACTGCATCCCATATATGGGATACTGAAGCGCAACGCGATATGCGCGGAATTCGTCAGCATTCCAACCCCGCCGTCCCAGCACATCGTGAAGCATTTCCGAGTAACGAGGAATGTTCGACGTTCGTAACCGATCAATATTCGCACCCAACATTTGGACCTGAATTCGATGTTCCATGCGGTCCGGAATGCGGCTCTCATCGTCCAAACTGGCCATTCCACGAAAACTGGTATCAATCATGAACAACTGCGGCGTCGCTTGTGGATAGAGCGAGTGGTGCAAAAACGCATCAAAATGCAGTCGCTTCGTGGGCTTGTCGATTTCCACTCCAGGACCTAACCACTCCGATTGACCGTTTGGTAGAGTTGCTGGCCGGTCCAGGCGACAAAAATGCCCGAGAACGAAATCTACCGAAGAATTGGGACCGAACTTATTGTCCGCCAAACAACAGTACGTCCCGGCTCCGAACTGTTGTAAACTGACTTCGGCCACCGTTGATGTGCAATAGCGGTCCAATCTGCCGTTGGTGATGTCGTTCAAGGGAGCACCGTCCAAGGTCGTCATCTCCCATACTTTCCTACCTGGACGAGCTACCCAAGCCGCCAAACGTACGTTCACATAAGGTCGAAGTCGATGTAAACCCAGGATTCCAGTAATAACGATATAGTCCAAACAGTTTGGTTGCTCAGAGGGTTTAATAAAGATCGTGGTGAAATCGAGGTCAACCGAGTATCCCTTGAGCTGGCTATATCCGCGATACAATTGTTGGCGAACCCGATTCTCAAAATGTTCGCGAGACTCTGGCAGGAGTTGAGACACAATGCCATTGAGCTTGGCTCGGTCTCCAGCCACCGATTCGATGATGGACGAAAATTGCAGAATGCTGGCGTCAGCCGCCTGGATAATCTCTTCATCAAGTCCAAGGTCCTTCGCCGCCGCTGTTACGCGACGCAACGGGTCGGGACCGGGGATCAGATACATCAAAGCAACTGGATCACGGCTGCTGATCGCCTTCGAAATGCGGCTCATCAGGCCCTTATCAACCCCCAACCTCTTGGCCAATCCACGAGTTTTTCCGAATTTGGCCGCCACACCCGCGATCAACGCATCGAATGAATCACCCAACGCGCTGCCAACCTGTGATATTTCAGCCGCTAAGTCAACTGTTGTTCTGGTAGTTTGTTTCAAAACTGGCCACTTGGAACGGAAACGATAGGGAACCGGCAATCGACTAAGCAAACCCCCCAAAAAAGGCGACGAAACCCGTCTTCAGGCGCTTCGAAGGTTACCAGAATGATCGTCCAAAATCAAGTCTATCGCCGATTGACGGTTGTTCGACCATTTTTGGGGTCGACGCCGTACGAATCCCTCCATCGACCGAAACGGCCCCCCGAAAAATGTTGCAATGCAACTTGACAGCAACGGTTTTTGGATTAAACTGGATTCTCGTGTTGCGTTTATTTTGTCCATTTTCGAAAGGCGCGAGTTGAAATGACAAGGTTCACATTTTCCCGATGTTCGATGACCGGATCACCCATTCCCAACGGCACCCATTTGGCAATACGTCGATTCTTAGTGGCATTCATTGCGGCCAACTTCCTGGCGGTTCCAGTACAAGCACAGTGGACCGTCACGGTCTTGCACCCGGCGGGAGCCAATCAGTCCCAGGCCCGCAGTTTGACCGGACTTGGCCACCAGGTCGGCTACAGTCAATTCGGCACCACCTGGAACGCCGGAATGTGGAGCGGCACAAACACCTCGTTTGTCAATTTACATCCGGGTACGGGGACGGGTTCATTCGCCCATCGCACTGATGGAGTGCAGCAAGTGGGAGACTATAATCCTGCCGCGGGGCAATTTAATGCGGCATTGTGGAGCGGTTCCGCGGCATCGTTCGTTAACCTGCATCCAACGGGCGCGATATCGTCGTTTGCGACCGACGTCCAGAATGGCGTGCAAGTGGGCCGCGCTAATGTGGGCGGGGTCTTTCAAGCCAGCATGTGGACGGGAACCGCTGCTTCATGGACCAGTTTGCATCCGACGGGAGCCATTGCCTCTGCATTGTCCACCATCGACAACGGTCAACAGGGAGGTTTTGCCCGGTTCGCTGACAACATCCCTCATGCGGGCTTGTGGAGTGGTACCGCCGCTTCTTTTGTTGATTTGCATCCCGGAACGGGGCCTTCCGATTGGCTGTCTGAGGTGACGGCGATGCATGGCGGGCAACAAGTCGGCAACTACGGCCCGTTGTCGAGTGGTTTCCATGCTGCGTTGTGGACAGGAACGGCAGCGTCCTACATTAATCTGATGCCTGCGGGCGGACTTGAGTCGAATGCGATCGGGGTTCACTCTGGTTTCCAGGTGGGTTATACAAACTTCGGCTCAGGGCAAAGAGCCGGGATTTGGAATGGAACGGCAGCGAGTTGGGAGAATTTGCACGACTTTTTGCCTACTAGCGGAGGAGAGCTGTGGCTATCGTCATTTGCGAGAGACGTTTGGCTGGATGGAAACGATCTCTACGTGGTTGGTGTTGCCACTGAGTTTACTCCGTTTGGGGCTCGTCAACGAGCGATTCTGTGGTCAATGAACATGGTTCCGGAACCGTCAAGTGGTCTGCTGGTCGCGTCAGCCTCGTTGGCAATGATCGGATTCCGCCGACGGCGCAAAGTAGTCTGATTGTTTATTCGTTGGAGTTGATCCCGCGGCATGGCTGACGCTGAGTCGCACTGAACAGCCATTCATCGGATCAGTGCGGTCTCGGCGTTTGCCACTGTCGGACAGGTCGTCGGAACAATCAGGAAATCTATTATCAATCAAGCGTCACCCCGATAACTCAATGGTGACGCGAGCAAGGTTGTAAATGTCCGGCGATCTCTCGCTGATGAACTGGCTAGGATTCGGACGTTTCGCCGCGACTCATGTTAAGATTTTGGAGTAGTTTATGAACAGTAATTTACTTTTGCAAGTTTGCCCGAAACGAAACCTGTCAGTCACCAATCGGCGAGTCTTGGGCTTGATTCTTTGCCTGTTATTGTTCGGCAACGCCGCGCAGGCGGATATCATCATCAACGGTTACACAGCCGCCACAAATGATCGATTCACCAACAGTGGTGCATTCATCGGAAGTGGATTGAACTTCAGCGGAGTTGGGCAGACGACAGGTGCACGATGGGCCACCGCCATCAGTCGCAACGTCGTGATCTCGGCGTGGCACTTCCCTCCCACTGGTACCGTGAATTTCTACGCCAACAATGACCCGTCAGGGATTCCGGTTACTCGAAACGTCGTTAGTGGACTGCAAGTGCCCAATACGGATCTATACCTGGCTGTTTTGGATAGTAATCTCCCCACGTCGATCACCCACTACAGTTTTGCCACCGAAGCGATCAGTGGACCACCGCTAACTTTGTCCAATGCCGGTATCTATCAGAACATGAACGCCTATATGGTAGGGAGATCCCCGGAACCTCACCCAGGGTTCCGAGATCAAGCGGTCGGTCGAAACCGAATTACAAGTTATGTGGAAAACGTCAACTTCCTCGGGCTTACCGACGCCGATTCGTTGCTGTTGTTCTACGATTCGACTTCGAATCCCAACTTCGTTCAATACGAGGCCTATTTGCAGGGCGGTGACTCCGGAGGGCCGATGTTTGTCGATTTTGGAGGAAATCTTCGCTTGTTGGGAATCAACTCATTTATTAACTTTGGGGGCATTAACGCAAATCCTGCCTATTCAGGGATCAGTTATACAGGCAATCAGGCCGCGTTTATCCAGGCTTACATAGCGGCAAACAGCATCCCCGAGCCCAGTGCGTTGGCATTAATTCTAGTCGGTTGCTTAATTCCCGCATGCACACGACGCCGGGGATTGAAGAGATAATAATTGCGTTTGGATCAAGAAACGCAGAGGAAAAGGGGGCAGGACTGGATGATTGGCGTCAGTGTACATTGAAGTGGGCCGATGACGAAGCAGGTCGACCACCAGCTGATGAAGCGGGTGGGTTTTACCTTGCTTTGAATCGCGGTAATGCCCGGCAGACAATCTTTCGAAAAGGCGCCGACTACCACGCCTTCGAGAGAATTCTCTCCGAGGGTCTGGACCTTTATGATGTTGCCGTGTTCTCGTTTCAATTGTTGCCCAAACATTGGCATTTGGTTCTGAGACCAAACCTGGCCTGACGAATCCCTAGCCCGAAGCGCTCGCGCGGGAAAACATCTCGCTCCTCACTGACGTTTCGGGTTACAACTTCGCCATCATTCTCGATTGGCTCATCCGATTCGCCAGGCCAGGCCAAACCGGGATGGTGCGATGAGCGATTGTTTGCGATGGGTTACGGCAACTCACACCATGCGTTATCGCGCCCATTAGCACACGTCCGGCCAAGGGCGCGTCGATCAAGGGTGGTTCAAGAGCTTTCCGATTCACGACGACGACCACTTCTTGACGGTTTGCCGCTATGTTGAAAGGAACGCTCTGCGTGGTGGATTAACCAAACAGGCTGACGATTGGCGGTAGGGATCGTTGTTTGGCTGGCTTCAGCGGCCCGAACCGGAACCAAAACGCTTGACAGCTTGGGCGATATCTCGTTCGCCCAATTGGGCAAAGCGAGTAAATCAGGAATTGACGGACACCGAACGACTGGCCCTTCGAACTTCTGCCCAACGTGGAAGTCCTTTTGGAGAAGCGAGTTGGCTGGAACCAACCACCAAAAGATTTAACTTGGAGTCATCCTCTCGGCCTCGAGATCGACCTCGCGTCTACTTTGACGCCGAAAACCAAGGCAATGAGTCCTGATCCCCTTTGCCCTTTGGATCAACCCCATGCTTATGGAATACGCCGAGAGGTCCGTGGGATTGTGATTGCTGAATGGCCGAACTAAGATCAAACAGTGGTTGCTCGAACGAGCCTCCCCTTGTCGACCTTGGCCGGGATTAGGCAAA
>JACTND010000288.1 GCA_014584305.1 Planctomycetota bacterium
ATGCGCTTGGTCGGTCGCCGCATCGGTGGCGGACCACCCGTAGAACACTGGCGCCGGATCGCCGCCGCTGCCGGTGGTGTAGAAATGCCAGCCCGTGTCGATCGGGACCTCGCCAGTAACGTCGAGCACAATCCGAGCGTAAGACCCGGCGGTGACCGTTGTCGTGCCCGTCTGCAGGCTGCCCGCACTGTTACGGCGTTCCCGGTTGACGGTGATTGAACTCCCGTTGGGATTGTACAGCCAGACGACGGTGCGAGGATCACGGGTGGAGGCACTGCCTTGCACCTGCCAGGTGACCGAGTCGGGCGTGGATACCGGTGTGTAGTAGCTACTCGTCCAACTCGTGGTCGGCAGCCTTGCCGATATCGTGCAACAAACCACAACGACGGGCCAATGTGCCGTCCAAACCGACCATTTCCGCCATCATGCCGGACAGGAATGCCACTTCGATACTATGCCTCAAGACATTCTGACTGTAACTGGTACGGAAGTGGAGTCTTCCCAAGTATTCCACCACGCGCGGATGAATCCCGTGCAGATTGACCTCCTGGACGGCTTCTTTTCCTTTCACCTCGATGAACCGCGCAATTTCACCATTTACCTGTTTCACGATCTCTTCAATCCGTGACGGGTGAATGCGGCCGTCGTCAATCAACCGGTCCAACGCTTGCCGCGCGACCTCGCGGCGCACGGGATCAAAACAACTGACGATGACGACGCCCGGTGTATCGTCAATGATCAAATCGACGCCTGTTTCTTTCTCGAATGCTCGGATATTGCGCCCTTCGCGACCGATAATCCGGCCTTTCATTTCGTCGTTGGGAATATCGACGGTGCTGGTCGTCGTATCGGCGGTATGCGCGGCGGCAAAACGCTGCATCGTAACCATCAACATCTCGCGGCTCCGCGCTTCGCATTCTTCTTTGAATTGCTGTTCGTGGGCCAGGATCCGCGCGCCGACTTCCTGCGCCAACTCGTCTTCCAGCAACTTCAATAACCGCTTGGTAGCTTCCTCCTTGTTCAGCCCCGTTATCTGGTGCAATTGCTGCCGCTGCTTCTCGTAGATTTCATTGAGGTCCTTTTCGCGCTGAGCAGCCGCCTCGAGTTTGGCTTTCAGGCGGTTCTGAGTGGCCTGAACAATTTGCTCCTGTTTGACCAATCCGTCGGCTTGTTGCTCCAATTGCGCCTTGCGCTTGTCCAGTGCCAGCGTTTGGGCCAACTGTTCCTCACGAGCACGCGACGCCTGTTTGTCCAGTTCCGCCTGCGCGTTAAGCAAGATCTCTTTCGCCTTGAGTTCCGCCTCGCGCTGATTGGCAGCGGCCACGTGCGCGGCCTGTTCCACGATTTGCCGGGCCGATTGGCGCGCATCGCGCTTGAGTAGCCAAGCGTACAAAAACCACAAGCCGATCCCGACGGCAAGCCCGATCACTCCTCCAACCACATAAGGAACCATGAATCCCCGTCCTATCTATCGTTCCGCAGGACAGGGCCGAGTGCAACACGCCCACTGGCGGCCGGATTTTTCAGGTTGAGTCGTCAACGCAACGGATGCGAGCTTTAATCGGACCGCGGGCCATGGGGTCCGATACGTGCGCGCCAGACGGTTTGCCGACCGCGCCTGGTTGTTGTCACCATTGGATGGAGCGCGCATGGTGGCAACCAACCCAATCGGGCATGGCCGCAATCGAGCATCCGGTGCGTGGCCGACATCGCTGGTTTTCTAGGCGAACAGCCATCTGTGAACGGCGCAGGAGGCCGCCGCGAGTGGATGAGCAAACTACTCAACCACGCCCATCCAGCGGCTCCCACCAATGCCAGCAACAACCACCACTCCATCATGACAACACGTCAATTGCCGATGTTCTCGGCAGGCTCAACAATCGTTCGTTACGTCACATCAACCGAAACCAGCGCCAATCGGTCGGTTCTCGACCGCCTGCGTTTCTCCGGTCCTGACTTTCGATGAACTTTTGACCCGCGTCCCACGCTGTAGCGATAGCGTTTTGCGATACGATATTCGTCCATTACAACACGGAAGCCCGGATCGCCCAGCATGTTACCACATGGACGTCATCCTGGAAACTAGCTTTGACATCTATCCAATCAGATAATTTGAGATATGACGCCGCACGAATTCACCGAGAGACTATCTCGTGCCTGGCCCGAGCCGGCAGGGACGCGGCATCGCACCGTGGTGGCCGTTTCGGGAGGAGCCGACAGCGTTGCCCTCTTGCGGGGTTTATGCCAACTCCTCGCAGGGCAGGGGGGAGATCCGAAACAACTCTTGGTTGTTGCTCATTTCAATCACTTGCTGCGCGGCGAGGAGTCCGATAGGGATCAACAGTTTGTCGGTGACTTGGCCACACAATTAGGCTTGAAATGCGCTATCGGCCAGGATCAGGCACCAGCCGAGAACCCGTCGCGGAGCGAAGATTCTCTTCGCCGGAGGCGATATGTGTTCTTGGAAGTTACCGCGCGCCATTGGGGCGCGCGGTACGTCGCCACCGGTCATACCCGCGATGATCAAAGCGAAACGGTCTTATTTCGCCTGTTAAGAGGAACCTCTATTTCCGGTTTGCGGGGCATGGCCACCACCCGACCGCTGTGTGACGACGTTTCTCTGATTCGGCCCCTGTTGTGGGCGCGCCGCAGCGATATCGAATCGTACCTGCGGTCACTGGGACAGCTCTGGCGAGACGATCGCAGCAATCAGCAGCTCGATTATTCGCGGAATCGCATTCGCCATGAAATACTTCCACTGCTCACCCAGCTCCACCCGCGCGTAGTGGACAACTTGGTGGGCATCGCTGAGGCGGCCAACGAGTACCAGCAAACGATTGACGGCATAGTCGCTTCACTGCTGAGGCACCTAACGATCGATCGCCAGCCCCAACACGTACGCATCGACCTGCGGCCGTTGGCGGATGCTCCGGAATTGATCGTGCGGGAAGCGCTTAAACAGGTTTGGGCTGGCCAACGTTGGCCCTTGGGTGAGATGAACCGCGGCCACTGGGTTCTTTTGGCACGATTGGCTTTGGCGCCGTATGATGAGTTACGGGAGACGCACCAGACCGCCCAAACATTTCCAGGTAATATCCGTGTCGAACGGATTGACTCCTCCACGCTCGAACTGATGACAAGCTCGCCCGCGAACGGTGATCGCCAATCATGAATGTGCTGCCGTCACGGGTGCCGGCCGACCGAATTCGAGTGATCCAAGCGGACCCAGTAAACCCCCGCGCCGAATGGGTCCTGTATTGGATGATTGCCAATCGTCGAGCCCAGTGGAATTTTAGTTTGCAACGGGCCGTCGATTGGGCCCACCATTTGCGTCTGCCTTTGGTAGTACTAGAAGCCCTCCGTTGCGATTACCGCTGGGCCAGCGACCGCATTCATGCCTTTGTTGTCCAAGGGATGGCGGATAATCTCCTCGATTTTCGGAACCTGCCGGTTACGTACTATCCCTACGTGGAGCCAGATATCGGCGACGGGAAAGGTTTATTGCGCGCGCTGGCGGCCCGCTCCGCAGTGGTCGTCAGCGACGACTTTCCATGTTTCTTCCTGCCCCGGATGTTGGCAGCCGCGCAACGGCAGGTCTCCGTGCGGTTCGAACTGGTCGATTCTAACGGGATCTATCCCATGCGCGCCACCACGCGACTGTTTCACCGCGCGTACGATTTTCGCCGCCATCTGCAGCGGGAGATCGGAGCGCATTGGGATCACGTTCCTTTGGCGCACCCACTGGAAGGCCGCCGGTTGCCGAAGGCGACAATTCCGGAAGATATTGTACAACGCTGGCCGGTTGCCGCCTTGGAATCATTGGCTCGGGGCGCTGGTGACCTCAGTCGTTTACCGATCGATCACTCGGTAGCCGTTGCTTCGACGCAGGGCGGCGCACATGCGGCGCAATTGCAATTGCAGACCTTCTTGAAGGAACGATTGGCTCGTTACGCGGATGCGCGGAATCAACCGGAAAACGACGTGACGAGCGGCCTCTCCCCCTATTTGCACTTCGGTCATATTTCCGTGCACCAAATTGTCCGCGACACGGCACAGGCAGTCGGTTGGGAGCGCCCCAGCGTTTTCCCCAAACCGACCGGTAGCGCGGCGGGATGGTGGCAGGCTCCGCCGTTCGTAGAATCGTTCTGGGACGAATTGATAACATGGCGCGAGTTGGGGTACAACTGTTGCTGCCTCCGTTCGGACTACGACCGTTATGAATCGCTCCCCGACTGGGCTCACCGCACCTTGGCCGCACACGCCGTCGATCCCCGTCCGTGGTCTTATGACTTGTCGCAGTTGGAATCCGCCACCACCCATGATCGACTTTGGAACGCCGCCCAATGGCAGTTGGTAACCGAAGGCCGCATCCACAACTATCTCCGCATGTTGTGGGGGAAGAAGATTTTGGAATGGACGGCCAGTCCCCGACTGGCATTGGAATTCATGATCGAGCTCAACAACAAGTACGCACTGGACGGTCGGAATCCGAATTCGTACAGTGGCATCTTTTGGGTGCTGGGGCGTTACGATCGCCCATGGGGCCCAGAGCGGCCGATCTTTGGACAAGTACGATATATGAGCAGTGACAATACAGCGAGGAAGGTGAACGTCAAGCACTACATCCAGCGCTACGCGCCGCCACACGTCGCCCGAGATGCTCGGCTTTTTGAATGATGAGCACTATTCTGGACAGGATTATCGCCGCAAAGCGCCTGGAAATCGCTGCCAGGGAACAGACCCGCGATTTGGCGACGGTGATTGCCGCAGCAGCCACTGCGCCGCCGCCGCGCGACTTTTTGGGCGCTGTGCTGGCCGCCCACCCCATCGCCTTGATCGCCGAGATTAAACGGGCCAGCCCATCCCAAGGAATTATCCGCGCAGATTTCGACCCAGGCGCCGCCGCCCAGGCCTACGCGGTCGGGGGCGCAACCTGCTTGAGCGTCCTGACGGACACTGAATTTTTTGGAGGTTCATTGGACGATTTGATCCGCGTGCGCTCCGTTTCCGAACTCCCCATTTTGCGCAAGGATTTTGTTTTGGCGCCCTACCAGATCTATGAAGCGCGCGCTGCGGGTGCCGACGCCATCTTGTTGATCGCTGAATGCCTGGACGACCCGGCCTTGGCTGAATTGCACGAATTGACCCTCGAATTGGGCATGACTCCGCTGGTGGAGCTGTACGACGAGACCAATCTGGAGCGCGTGCTGCGAATCCAGCCCCGGTTAGTCGGAGTCAACAACCGTGACCTGCGCACGTTCCAAGTCGATTTGGATCATACTTTGCGGGTTCGCCATTTGATTCCCTGG
>JACTND010000327.1 GCA_014584305.1 Planctomycetota bacterium
CCGATCATCCCACGTTTCGAACTCCCGATCCGTCAATCGTTCGAGTTCATATTCCGCGGCAGATTTGGCATCGTGAGTTCGTTGCAGAAGGCCGAACCGCCCGGAGAACATTGCGCGATCCGTCCGCGTCACCGCCGACACAGGCACGATATCAAAAGTCATCGACGGCAAACCAACCGGTGGCGACGTTGACCGGTCGCGACGAATCAATGGCTCGATCGCCGCAACGCGGACTTCGAGATCGCCGTCTTGGCGCACCAATGCTAGTGGGTTCCAGCCAGGATCACCGGATGAACCCGCCGCGCCGTCGCGCAGTGCCGGCGGAGACATACTTCCGTCATCGTTTTTAATCGTACCAACCCCAGGAGTGCGCGTGATCACTCCCTTCACAGGGTTGAATAAGTTAACAAAGAATGTTTCGTTCAACTCGGGAGTCGTGTCGCCAAAAACCGTGACGTTCAGATTTTTGGTTACGACTCCGGCCGGAAAGGTGATTGTGCCAGTAGCGGCCTGATAATCTTCGCCAGCCGTTGCCGTACCATCAGCCGTTTGAAAGCTCACCTTGACTGTTTGCGTCGATGGTTCCGACAATTTCACCTTAAACGTAAACGTCTTTGAACCGCTGTTCCCTTCATTCGCCGTGACATCATTGATGGTTATGTTCGGCAGAACAAAGTCGTCGTTGGAGATCGTCCCGACTCCTTGGCTGTCGATCAAATTGCCATTCACCGGATTCGAAAGGTTAACGAAAAACGTTTCGTCCGGCTCGATCGTCAGATCCCCGTAAACGACGATCACCACGTTCTTTGTCGTCGCGCCGGGACTCACGGACACCGTACCCGATTTGGCTTCGTAATCCTCGCCAGCGATGGCCGTACCGTTAGCAGTTGCGAAGTTCACTTTGACGGTCTTGGTGGTCGCTTCGGAAAGCTTAATCTTGAACGTAAAGTTCTTCGTGCCACTGTCACCCTCGTTCATGGTGACATCAGTGATCCAGATATCGGGGACCACTTCGGTATCATCGTTCACAATGGTCCCGACACCCGGCGAGCCCACGATGTTGCCCCCCACCGCGTTGGACAAATGAACAAAAAACGTCTCGTCGGGTTCTATGGCCGTGTCGCCAAAGACTGTGATGGCTATCGGCTGCGAAGTGACACCCGGATTAAAGGTAACTGTACCCGACGCCGCTTGGTAATCGCTGCCCGCCGTAGCCGAATCATCCGCAGTTGCATAGTTCACGGTCACGGTGGTAGAAGTCGCCACCGAGAGGGTGACTGTGAAGATCAATTGGCTGGAGCCGCTGTTCCCTTCGACGATCGAAACGTTGTTGATGTTGATGTCCGGTACGTTGGGAACCGAGTTCATGATTTTCCAAACATCGAGGCGTCCGCCCGTCACGGTGCGTCCGGACATCGACGAGGTGGCTGTCGTATTCTGCAGAATCGCATTTCGCGTCTGCAATCCAGTCGCGTTGGGCACGGCGGAACGATAGAGGGCAACCGCGCCCGTGACGTGGGGCGCGGCCATGGACGTGCCGCCGTACGACGCATACGAGTTGTTGGGAACCGTGGACCAAATAGCGCTGCCGGGTGCGCCCAAGTCAACCGTCGTCAATCCATAATTGGATGTGGATGCCTTGTTCCCACTGCTGGTGATGTTGGCCACGGAAATCACAGCGTCCCAACCGGCTCCAGACGTTGTATTGTAATTCGCCGGATAGAACGGCGACGAATCGTTGTTCGTACCGGCATTGCCTGCGGCAGCCACGAACACAATTTGTTGCTGCGCTCCACGGACGATCGCATCCAACAATGCCTGTGAATTTCCAGTCCCGCCCCAAGAGTTATTTGACGCAACGACATTCAGGCCGTGCCGAGTTTTCAAATCCGTAAGGTAATCGATCGCCTTGACTGCGTTTGACGTTGTGCCACCGCCAGCTCCTAAGAACTTCAGCGATACCATCGTGACATTCCAATTCACACCAGCTACACCGAGACCATTGCCACCGACGCCGCCGATCGTACCCGCTACATGCGTGCCGTGGTCATCTGAGGTGCCGTCATAAACCGTCTTGTCGTTGTTGTAGAAATCCCAACCATTGACGTCGTCGATATAGCCATTGCCGTCATTGTCAATCCCATCATTAGGGATTTCGAACGGGTTTACCCATATGTTGGCGGCCAAGTCAGGATGGGTAATTTGAATTCCTTCATCGATCACGCCGATGACGATGGAGTGTGAGCCGGTATAACCGACGTCCCAGGCTTTTTCGGCCTGAGAACCGAACACGTTGGTTGTTCCACTCGGGCCAACGGGCGTAGGCAAGTCGTCGCTGTACATCCCCCACAATGTACCGTTCAAATACCGCGTATCGTTGCTAATGGCCGTGTGCTGATAAACATAGTTTGGTTCGGCGTACAGAACGCCGGCGACGTGCGACAAGGTCTGGACGGCCGCTTCCACGGACATACCTATCGGTAGTTGCAACCGCTCCAGTGGCCCCACACCAGCACTCTTCATCGTGACCGTGTGAATGGTCTCCAAAAGCTGTGCATTGATTACGGTCCGCGCCGCGAACAATCCTTGTTCCGGTTGACCCCACTGGTGTTGGACGAGGACTTCGCCCGGAATGTATGCTGCCAGCAACGTTCGGGCTTCGAGCCGGTCATACGTCGAGTTCAGCCCCCCATTTCGATTGCCATTATTGCGACACTTCAATGACGATTTCCCCGCACGCATTCTCTTGTTCTCTTATCTACTTTGTTCCTCGATAAGTTCTCTTCCGAAGTTATGAAATGCGCTCCGAAAGAACCAAAAAACGTATTTTAGGTCGCACAAACTCGCCGTGCAATCCGCATTTTTGCCCATTGGCAAAAGACTGTCACCAGTGCGTCCCGCCAAACCGCACGCATTCGCTGGAATGATCTCATGGCTGAAATGCGGGCGTATCTCACAACACCGACAAATCCAAACGCAACACAATGATGGATCCCCCCCGCCCCGGAACGGAAAAAGTCGGATCGGCCTGGGGCTAATTGGTTGTCGTCAAGAGCACGGCGCTGTGGACTTCGATCAGTTGCCCTTGGCCGACCGGGCCGACACCTTCACCCGTCTTCGCCTTCACGCTCACCCGATCGACCGAGATCCGCAGAATACTGGCGATGCGTTCCGCCATTCGTCGTTTATACGGCCCTAATTTTGGAGCCTCGGCCATCACCGTGCAATCGACGTTACCGATTTGGTATCCCGCCTTGTGAACGAAATCGCGTGCGATCGTGACAAACTCAGCGGAATCGCGATTCAGGTTATCCTCGTCCCAATTGGGGAATCGTTCACCGATATCACCAGCGGCCAGCGCGCCGAATAGCGCATCAGTCAACGCATGAAGCAGCGCATCCGCATCGCTGTGACCCGCCAGGTGCCGATCAAAGGGAATATCAATGCCCCCCAAACGCAAGGGACCACCAGCGACCAAGCGATGACTGTCATGGCCTAGGCCAATGCGAAATGGTAGTCGGTCGTTCACTGCGTTCAGGCAAAGATGTGGTCCAAAAATTCCAATGCCAAGCGAACTTCGTCGATCGGCGTATCTCCCGGCGTTTCACTACCCACCGTCAAAAAACCTCGGTACCGATGTTCTTCCAAGGCTCCGAGCAGCGCCGCGTGATCGATCTCACCGCGCCCCAGTTGCACCTCTACGCCACGTGGATGACGGCCTTCGCGGACCGCGTCGCGAACACGAACATGCCGGACTGCGCGCCCCAGTTCCCCGATGGCCGCAACCGGATCTTGACCGTGAATCAACAATTCGGCCGGATCGAAATCGACTCCAATCGATTCCTCGGGGAGCGATTCGATCAATTGCCGAACCGCGACGACCGGTTCCGCTCGGACATGCACGATGGGCCAAGCGCCGGCGCGAAGGCTATAAGCGGTCAAATCTTGGAGCGCTGACCGAAGGGTAGTCATCTCGTTTCCTCCGTCGGCGGGCCAGCCGTTCAGTCGCAAGGAAACAGACCGACACCCCAACGACGACGCTGCGTGTAGCGCCCCACGGATCGCTTCCAATCGCCGATCCAAGTCCTGGGCAACATACAGGCCGCGCCGCGTGGTAAAACGAACACAGGCCACCTGCAGTTGATAGTCACTGAGCCATTTGCGGATTTGCCGAATGCCGGTTTGCGTCAGTTCACTAATCGGGAGGTCACGCCGCACATCAATGTCGATGCCGCGCGCACCGAGGCGAGCGGCCAGTTCCATCGACTGCCGCAGGGGAAGTCTCAGGCTGCTGGCACAAACAGATTTTCGTAGTTCCATACAACTACCGACCGTCGGTCATCCCCCGACCTGCACAAAGGCCTGCCACCGACTCGAACTCAAGTTGCTAAAAATGGCCATCATAATCGATGGAACTCCCTGTCGCCAATCACGTGCGCTCTGCCGATCGACGAAAAGCCAGCGGCTGAACGATTTGCGTAATTAGAAAGGCCAATGGAAACCGCAAGGTTTATCGAGGTTGCCTAGTCGGTTCTACAGATCTCACAGTGTAAGGAATGCATGGCAAACCCGATACCACTACAACAATAGCGCCGAAATGACTAACCGATGTTGCCCGGCGTTTTGTCTCCACTTGCATAAGGCGAACCGAATAATGCGTACGAACCTGAAAGTTTGCGTGGCTGGCATCGTCTCGCTGTTGATGGCGACCGGGGCATCCGCTCAACAGTTAAACGATGGAAATGCGACAGGGGGCAATAAGGTCTATCCTTGGCGAATTCAAGACACAGATTCGACGTCTTCGGTCCCCGCCGCCCCGGCATCCAACCCCGGATCGGCATCGTTTCGGTTATTGGACGCCTTGTCGCGTCAAGATGAAACCAGTGCTCAGGTCGGCGACCAGGTACCTCAAGCTCCCGTTACCGATTCGACCACCGGCCAAGTGCCATTGACGGTGCGCAGCAATGCGATTTACGAAGACGGCAACTACTTTGGTCCAGAATGCCATTGGTGCCAGCTGGGCGACGTTCAACGTCTGATCGGGACGGGGCCGCGCGGCGCTCGCGTCGGTGGATTCGCACAATCGGGTTGGCATACCCGCGATATCCTGAATTTCAACAATCGACAAGATGAGTTTAACCTGCATCAGTTGTGGACCTACATCGATCGCCCAGCGGACCGGTCGTGCGGCTGGGGCGTGGGCTATCGTTTTGACATTCTGTACGGGATCG
>JACTND010000201.1 GCA_014584305.1 Planctomycetota bacterium
CAGGAGGTGGCGTTCCTAGCCGCGCGCGCCGCTGCCTGGGGCATTGGACCTGAGGAGTTTGAAACCGCCTTGGCCGGGATCAGTGCGGGAGGTGTGCAAATTGTTTTACCCAGCGATCACCGTCAACGCGCGGTCCTGCTCAAAGAGATGATTCGCATGATGGCTGCCGATGGCGAACTGGCGGAAGTCGAAAAACAGTTGTGCGCTAACGCCAGTGCCCAGATGGGCTTTAGCACCGCCGAATTTGTTCGACTGCTCGACGACGTGCTGTCCGGGCGCTAAGCGTGCACTGCCGGAGTGGATTTTACCGATGCCTAACGGACGACCGATTGCTGTTGCCGCCGCGCGTTGAGTTCCACCGCTTGTTCAATTTGACGATGTGGTTCACGAATGGCGACCGAAAACTGCGGATGATCGAGGTAGCGCGACACCGTACCATTCACGTGCGCTAACGCCTTGAGTTCATCGAATGGCAGACGGTTGTCGAGCAACCCAAGTTCATATGCATACCGATCGGAGAATCCAGGCAGCAGCACCTTCCATCCAAAGGGAACCTTGTTGCGATGGAGTCGATTGACGTGAGCCACAAGGTTTGTTGTGCAATTGTTGGTGAATGTGTGGTAGAACTCCGGACGCCCAGCCAATTGGTTGACTCTTTGAAAGACATCGGTGAACAACGCCTGCGCGTCCCGCGGTTGAGCCACGGTAGGATAGATATACACATCGACCTCGCGGTGCTGCGTCCGCAGGCGGATCAGGTCGCGTTCGTCGGCAACCAAATAGATCAATTCGAATTGGTTGCTAATCCCCAGCATCGGAGAATAATCTTCACCGATCTCTTTGCGAATCTCAGCGGAGACGCAGATGTAGCTGCCGTCCGACAAACCGAAACTCAACATGGTATGGGCGACAGCGGGCATATTCTTGAACGGTACCATGATAAAATCAACCGTTTGAACATCCTCTAATTGAACAGTGCGGTCGTTGTATTCCACGACATAATCGGTCTCGGTAAGGTAGGTGCAATTGCGAATATTCCGGATCGTTATGGCGCCGTCGGATTGGAATTCCGCCGTGGACAGCGCCACCATGTCTTTCGTCCAATTCCGGTCATTGCGGGGCATCAAACGGTCGAGTGGAGAGTTGACGGCCAGTGCTTTGCAGCCAACCTGCAATGAAAGCGTGGCCAAGAGCGCGGCCCAGCCTACCCAATACGAGGCAAACTTCGCTGTATCGCCAAAGCGCGCAGGGCAATCCATCCCGGCAAATTCTCCCGTCCAAGTTTGACCGGGTAAATAGCCGTTGATGATGGAAGGTACAAGACCAATCGGTTGCTAGCGACCGAGTTCCTCAACCAACCGTTCGGCGCCGTAGATTTTCAACAATGCTTCACGGATCGCACTGGAATGGACAGACGTCGCACGGCCCTGCTCTTCGGTATAGACAAAATCGGCGACTAAAGATTGAATATTGCCGTCGAAGATCAGCCCCACCAACTCCAGATTTCGATTGACAACTGGACTGCCAGAATTGCCACCAATAATGTCGGCCGTGCAAACAAAATTGAACGGGGTCGAACTTGGGATGACCTGTCGAGCCGCGTGCCACGATGGTGGGAGCTGATAGTCCGCTTGACCCGCGTGTTTGGCCTCATGTTCGAACGCATCCCCCATTAATGTCCAAGCTGGAATGTCTTGGCCATCTTGAACATATCCTTGAACGGTTCCAAATGCCAAACGCAAAGTAAACGTGGCATCGGGGTAGGTCGATGTTCCTTTCTGTGCAAAAACCAAATCGGAGATGCGTGCATACGCTTGCTTTTCCAATTCATCGAGTTCTTCAGTTGCGCTGCGAAAGCGCCGAACCTCATCGTCCACCAGCAACGCCAGCTGGATCATCGGGTCGTCGGACGCTTGGATGGCTGACCATCCTCCCTCTGCCAATTGGCGACGATAGCTCACATCGTGCAACCGAGTCCCGGCCACGAGTTGGGCTGCCCGGTCATTCGGTTTCATTCCGGCCAACATGGCTTGGCAGAGAGGATCGGAGAAACCGCGCAACTCGAGCGTGTTTGCCAAGGCATCACCCAGCAAAAATGCGTCCAAGTCCGGGTAAATCGGCGCTTCGGAAAACAATTGTTGCAGCAGGGATTCTCGTCCGGCATCGCCATATTCCCGCAGCCTTTGTGCGGATGGCTTTTGATCCTCGATGGCCATCTGAACTAGGGTTTGGGCGATGCCGAACAACTCTGAATAGAGGGCGATCCCTTTGCCTTGCAATGCGGCCCGGCGTTCGCAGACCGAAGCTACGATGGACCAAGGATTGTCCGAACCATCGCCGTGACGGGACTTGAAGGCCGAACGCAACATATCCTCCTCGATCTGCTTTTGCACCAACAACGTTGGGTCTTGCAAGCCAGCCAGCATTCCCAACCGGGCCTTGCGCGAATTCTGCACGCCAAACAGGTCTTCGCGAGCGCGCCGCGCGTGTTCCGGACCGCGCAAGGAAAATTGCTGCAGAAGGATTTCCCGGCGCCGCAATTGGTTCAACAAAAACGGCAAACGGACATCGCGCAGATAGGCCAGAGCATCGACCGTAAAAATGCGGCTGGTTCGCCCCGGATTTCCCGATACAAATACAACTTCACCTAATTCAGGTCCGTGGTCCGACCACTTGAGAAAATGCTCGATTTTCGCCGGTTGATCGTTTTCATAGACGCGGAATATGCAGGCATCCAAACAGTAACGCGGGTATTCGAAATTATCGGCGTCGCCACCAAAGAAGGCCGCGGCGGTTTCCGGCGCCCAAACCAACCGGACGTCGGTGTATTTTTTGTATTGATATAAATGGTATCGCCCACCGCCGTACAACGTTACGACGTCACTGCGCAGGCCGGATTCGTCAAGCGCCTGCTTTTCGATGGTGGCGATTACGGCTCGCCGCGCGGCGGCAGCTTGCTGCGGCGACATTTCCGAACTCACCGCTGCCTGGACTTGCTCGGTGACATCGACGATATTGACGAGTTGGTTCAATTCCAGGTCCGGAGCTTTTAGCTCTTCGTCGACATCGCGCGCGAGGTAGCCGTTGTCGATGATATTCCGTTCCGGTGTGGACAGCTTAGCTAAAGTGTCCGACCCAACATGGTGGTTGGTCAGGACCAATCCACTGCTGGATACAAAGGAGGCCGAACCGCCGACATTGAACCGCACACTCGATTTCATCAGATGCTCGGCCCAAGCTGACGAAGGTTCAAAATCATAACGTTCGCGCAATAATTCGACTGGCAATGCGTTGAACAGCCACATTCCCTCGTCGCCGTGGACAGTCGCAGGACCACACAGGATAATCAACAGACACAACCGACCCAGGAATTTCATAATCCACTCGCTACTTCAAAAATCTGCACCCTAAACTATGCTTCCTATGCGCAGTTCAACGTGACAGTTTAACGATGGTTTATCGAGACGGCAAGGAAAGCAACCAGGCATTGCCAAAAGTCAAATGAACGACTTGGACCGTCCAACGAAGCAATTTCCGCCGGTGTCGATACACATGCCGGTGCTGCTGGCGGAAGTCCTGGATGGGCTTGCGCTGCAGATCGGCGCGACCGTGGTGGACGGAACTTTGGGAGGAGGAGGCCACTCGCGGGCCATCGCCGAACGCGTGGGCTTGAGGGGCCGCGTGGTTGCTTTGGATCGCGACCCGCAAGTTGTTGAACGAGCTGGCGCGCATTTGCCGAGGAATGTTACCGTTCGACATGCGAGTTTCACGGAATTGGAGACGGTGTTGGACGACTTGGGGATTCAAACGATCGACGCCATGCTGTTGGACTTGGGGCTCTCGAGCGATCAGCTGGAGGACGATTCCCGAGGTTTCAGTTTTCGCAGTTCCGGGCCGTTAGACCTGCGATTCGACCCGACACAGGGCGAACCGGCTTGGGAACTACTGTCTCGCCTCCGCGAGAAAGAACTTGCCGATTTGATATACAAGTATGGCGAGGAGCGGGCCAGCCGGGCGATCGCACGCCGTATCGTCCAGACGCGACAACACGACCCAATCCGCACGGCCGCCGAGTTGGCCGCCTTGGTTCGCTCATGCGTTCGCCGATCGAGGCACCATTCCATTGACCCGGCCACTAGGACCTTTCAGGCTTTGCGTATCGCCGTGAATCAAGAATTGGATTCCCTGCAAAGTATATTGGAATTGCTTCCGCGTCGCCTGCGACCAGGAGGTCGGCTGGCGGTGATTAGCTTTCATTCATTAGAGGATCGCTTGGTCAAACAGGCCTTTCGCGAGCGCGAACTTTGGCAACCGGTCACCAAAAAACCGATACTCGCCGGCGAGACCGAACGCGCGCTGAACCCCCGCAGTCGCAGCGCCAAATTGCGCATTGCCGTCGTTGGCGGAAATTCGCCTTGAATTGCAGTCGGTGCAACCGTTACATTTTGGAAATCGGGATGGTAACGCGGCGCGGGAGGTGGCCGTTTAGCCGCCGGTTCCCGGTCAGAGGTTCGCGCATACTTGAGACTACGAAGTGACCATGACAATTCAACTCTACAATTCGCTCACTCGATCGTTACAACCCTTCGAGTCGCTCTCGCCGGGATTGGTCCGCATGTATAGCTGCGGTCCGACCGTTTATGACTTTGCGCATATCGGGAATTTCAGGTCTTTTTTGTTTGGCGATGTCTTGCGGCGATTTCTGGAACTGATGGGTTATCGCGTGGACCATGTGATGAACATCACTGACGTGGGACATATGCTCGAAGGCGAATCAGACAAAATGTCTCAGGCTGCCGAACGTATGAAGGAAAACAAAAAATCAGGCCGGGTGCCAGCCGGCGTTAACGTTGACCCCAATGACCCGTATCAGATTGCTGAGTTCTACACTCAGGCCTTTTTGGAGGATGCGCGAAAATTAGGCTATCAGATTGCGTTTGAGTACCCCCATCGCGTTCCGAAGGCCACCGATCATATTGCTGGTATGCAACGCATGATCCAGTCCCTGCTGGACCGCGGACATGCTTATGTGGCCGATGATGGCGTCGTTTATTTCAGCGTGGAGAGCTTCCCGCGCTATGGCCAATTGAGCGGCAATACATTGGATCGACTGCAAACGGGCGCGGGGGGACGCGTGTCGGAGGAAAACCAAGCGCGCAAACGACATCCGGCCGACTTCATGCTGTGGAAACCCGACGCCCAACACCTAATGAAATGGGACTCGCTATCCGGGCTGGCATATCGAATGTTCGGTTATGGCGCGCGAGCTATTGGGCTCAGATGTGATCGATATCCACACTGGCGGCGAAGACCTCATCTTTCCGCATCACGAATGCGAAATCGCTCAATCATGCGGTTCCAGCGGCCGCGATTTTTTCGCGCGGTATTGGCTACATGCCAGATTCTTGTTTGTTGAAGGTGAGAAAATGTCCAAATCGCAGGGCAACTTCTTCACCGCGCGCGATGTATTTGAGGGCCAAGTCACCGGCAACCCCGTTCATCCAGCGGTATTGCGTTTTGAATTGATAAAAGCGCATTACCGCTCCAATCTAAACTTCACTCGCAAAAGCTTGAGCGACTCGGCCCAAGTTGTGCGAAGGTTTATTGAATTGAGACATTCGCTCGAAACGCGGGCCGCAGGAAAGCGGGCAGAAGTCGATCTTACGCACCCAGTATTATCCGAGTTTGTCGCAGCGCTGGCCGATGACCTCAATATCGCCGGAGCTTTGGCGGTTGTCATTCCGTGGGGGCAAGGTTCACACCCAGACGCCGTTGAGTCCTTAGGAGTTTGGAAGAAGATCAACTCGGTCCTTTCTATCGCGCCAATCAACGAGGAACGAAGCGAGCAGACTGACTCTAATGCCGATGAGAGTCTGCGGCTCGCTGAAACATGGTGCCGCGAACTCGATGCCGCCCGCGCCCGCAAAGACTTCACCCGCGCCGACGAAATTCGGAAACAGATTCAAGACGCTGGATTCGAAGTCCGCACCAATAAAGATGGCACCACCATCCAACGCATGCTCGCCTAACACACAAACCCAATAAGGTCACAATACCAATAAGGACAGGCATTATTTTGACATGCCAATTTGGCAGTCGGCACTTGCGTTTGCTTGGATTGGCTATCTCAACTTGAGACGCATGGCAGACGTTGCCCCCAGTCACGCCACCTGGTCACCTTCATTTTCGCCGGGCTTGGATTTCGGGAGAATTCCTAAAAACGAACGATTTTACGCGGATGTTTAAACAATTATGCCTGTCCTTTTTTTTGTTAGGGGAGGCGGGTAATGGCGGGTGTGTGCAGCTTGAGCCATTGTTCGCGCAGTTGAATCACGACATCGGGGCACCGGCTACTGATGTCGTTTTGGTCCCAGCGATCATCTGGCTTTAAGAAGAGGTGGGTTCTCTCACCCGTTTCCACAAAGTACCAACGATGCGTGCGAAGCAGCTTTGTCGATGCGTCCCCGCCAATCCAGACTTCCTGTTGGTGGTTCGCCCGCCAACCCTTCGTAGCAAGTACCGTATCGCGTCGGCCTTCGAACCAGCCCGCAAGCCACTGCCAGGTGTCGGTAGGCTCAACCAAATGCTCGAATCGCGTGCCGTACTGTTTCGGCAGACAGGGCTGCAGAATTAACGGGATATGTAGTCGCTCGTGGTACGGGGACGTTTCCCCGCCGATGACTCCGTGTTCACCAAGTGGATAACCTCCCCATGATGTAAGTACAGTCATCAACGGTCCATGATCCGCTTGCCAGCCGCGGACATGTTCACTCCATGCCCCCCACAACAAATCCAAGACACATATTTGCGCTGCGTAGGCCGCGCGGATTTGCCAAATCTGTGGATCGTCGGCAGCAACCCTCTCTCGGACCGACGGCCTAGGATCGTCTGTCGGGGGAAGTTCATCGTCTCCAGTCATCCGCTCTCGCCAAGCGAAGGGGGCATCCCAAACGCAGCGAAGACTCTTCGAGTGCATCCAGACCAAGAAGCCGGGGGGAAGGTTTTGAATCACTTCGTATCCAGTCGCGAACCACTTTGCCAATTGGGTATCCCATTCGGATGCAGCAAGTCGTTGCGTCTGTTGCCAGGGAACCTCAACCACCTTCCAAAGTCCTCTTGCGGCTTCGGCTAGAGCCTCGTCGTCCGTTACCAGAAAGTTATTTCCTACTCGTTTGCGCAGCCAGTCTGTGATTGCGAAACTTTGGTTGGCAACGCCTGATGGGGAACACCACTCTTGCGGTCGGAACATGGGTGCCATCGCCTGCTCAAAGAGGATTCCATCGGAGGCAAAGCGATCCACATTTGGTGTCGGCACATGATCATTTCCATAGGCACCCAAATATCGTGCTCCGAGCCCATCCAATGTCATCAGAACTGCAGATACCGGTTGTGCCGGAATTGTTTTCATCGTTGTGGCTCGCCAGGTTGTTGGATCCAATCACGCCGCCCGACCGCCTGGCTAATGGACGCTATTCCCCGCTGCTCGAGTTGCTCCAGCAAATAGCGATTGATGCGTTGAACGAGCATCGGGCCTTCGTAGATCAAACCCGTGTAAACCTGTACGAGCGCCGCGCCGGAACACATCATTTGCCAAGCATCAGCACCCGAAAAAATGCCGCCCACACCGATTACGGGCTTGGCGCCCTGCAGTCGATCATAAAGACGCGCAACGACTTGGCAGCTAGTTTCAAACAATGGGCGGCCAGACAGTCCGCCGCTGCCAATCGCGTCCAAGGCCGCAGCCGAGACCTGAAGCCCGTTTCTCGAAATCGTCGTGTTGGTCGCGATGATCCCATCCACGCACGGGGACTGAGCAATCTCCGCAATTTCATCCAGTTGTTCTCGAGTCAGGTCCGGCGCAATCTTCAGCAAAATCGGCTTGCGATCCGCGGTCCAAACTGAATCCGTATCGCAATGGATTGCGTCGGGCGGATAGGGTGAAGACAGTTCGCGATTGACTTCGGCGAGCCTATGCAACAGCGCTTCCAACGGTTGACGTTCCTGAAGTGTGCGCAATCCAGGAGTATTCGGCGAACTGACATTGACAACAAAATAATCGGCTAAGGCAAAAAGCGTTCGGAAACTGAATTCGTAATCCTGCACTGCATCCTCGATCGGAACAACCTTCGACTTGCCGAGATTAATCCCCAACACACATTGTTCACGAAACACCTCGGACGATGGCGCAAGTCGCTGGGCCATGGCAACCGCACCTTGGTTGTTGAACCCCATCCGATTGATCACTGCGCGATCTGTCGGCAATCGAAACAACCGCGGAGTCGGGTTCCCTGGCTGAGGTTGTCCGGTAACCGACCCGACCTCAATGGAACCGAACCCCAGCAAAGCAAGTTCGGCCAACCAGCGCGCGTCTTTGTCAAATCCCGCCGCCAAGCCGACCGGATTGCGAAAGCGTTTTCCCCACAAACTCGTTTCCAACCGCGCATCATCCAGGCGCCAGCGCCGCAGCCAAGATGCAACCCCTGGCAACATTATTGCGGTCGAGAACAATCCCATCGACCAATAGTGCGCGCGCTCGGCGGGGAGTCGGAACAGGAGCGGTCGGATCAGCCGTTTCCACATCATGCTAACGGAGCTTGGGAGGTTCCAATGGGACTTGCTCATTCTCTGGCTGGGCAACCCCCAAGCGGGCCGACATCTGGATTTCCTGCGGTGGGTCGCCGCGCTCGACGATCAACGTCACCTCGTCCCCTGCTTCCAAGCGACTTAAAATCGATCGCAGTGTCGTCAGGTCGTTGATCTCGACGCCTTGGAAACGGACCATACGATCACCCTGTGCGATACCCGCATCCGCAGCCGCTGAATTCGGCACCACCTGGTCGATCAGCAGCCCTCGTCCGTCCGGATGAGGGAGCGATTGGATTCCGAGAAACGCTGGACGAATCGTTTCACCTTGTTTCAGGCGCTCAATAACGCCATCCAATCCCCAAAGAGGGACCGCAAAGCCGATGCCCGAATCATACCATTCGACTCCCGCCGCCAGGGCCTGCGACTGTGGGTTGAGCGGCACGCAAATGCCGATCAATCGGCCGTCAATATCGATGAGTGGTCCCCCGTAGCACGCCGGGCTGATATTGGCGTCCGTTTGAACCGCGCGGCCGCCGATGCGGTTCTTAGCACTGATGATGCCACTCGACACGGCGGGTTCCGTATCCCCGTAGCCGATTCCAACCGCAAGGGCCCATTGCCCGACGCGAACCGATTCCGGATCCACCGATTCGGGCACCGCGTGATTCTGAATGTCATCGATTTTCAACACGCAGATTTTGCGCGTTTCGTCGCGCCCCAGCAACTTGGCGATGCGGCGTTGGCCGTCCGCAGTAATGACCGTAATGATCGGGGGGCGTTGAATGAAATTAAATGTGCTCGTGACAACATAGCCATCGGGAGAAATCATTACGCCCGTGGTATTCCCCTCGCCCTGCCGTCGAATGCCGCCGATTTGGCCTTGGACAGCGCTTACTCCTCCAAACGACTCGATGGTAACCAAGCACGGTTTGATCCGCGCGACCGCCTGGCGAAACGCCTGCGATGTCATTCGCAGCGTTCGCCAATCGTCCAGGAGATAGGCAGTTTGCTTTTCGTCCGGAGGGTCCGACTGCGCGCGGAGCCCGCTCAGAGCTCCACAGACGATCGCCGCCCAGCACAGGCACACGTGTAAACACATTCTCATTCGCGTGCCCTCGGTGTAACGTTCACGCGCAGCAACTCCGTACCCCGTTTAACGATGATGACCACTTCTTGATCTGGAGACAGCTTATCCAATGCCGTTTCGTAATCGCGAATCGAGCCAATCCGTTCTCCAGCCAAAGAAATGATCATGTCATCGGTTTGCAAGCCTGCCGCGTAGGCCGGGCCGCCCGGCGTCACACGATCAATGTACGCGGGGTTGCGTTTGCCTCCCAGCTCAAAGAGTCGAATTCCCAAATCGGCCTGGCCGCCAGCGACGGTTGGCCGTGCGGCCGCTAAATCGCCGCGAACAAAGGAAGCCACCACGTGGGAGGGAATCGCGTAATTAAGACGTGTGTTGGTTTCGCTGCTATTGATGATCTTTCCAATAACGCCGACCAGTCTCCCATCGAGCGTCACCACAGCCCCGCCCCCCGCGCCAGGATTGCTCGTAATGGCATCGATCAATATTAATTCTCCTCGATAGGCAACATCCCGATCGTTCAAGCGGG
>JACTND010000190.1 GCA_014584305.1 Planctomycetota bacterium
ACCATGCTGCCCCTCATTGCCGCAGCGACTTTCTCTACAAAGCGGCCTTGCAGGATCAGTCGCGCACCGTTTGGCGAGGGATGATCAAGGTCGATCCCGGCGCCCAAAAGACAGACGGCTATCAACGCAATGACAATTTGTTGCTATCATCGCACGCGCGGGCGGATTCGATCCCCGGATTGGAGATTGAAGCCGACGATGTGCGGTGTACGCACGGCAGCACCAGTGGCCGGGTGGACGAGGAGTTGATCTTCTACGCTCAATCGCGCGGCTTCACCCGTCACGAAGCGATCCAAATGATCGTCACCGGCTTCTTTCAACAAGTCTTCGATCGCATTACAATCGAATCGGTCCGCGAGGCGCTGTCATTGGCGATCGCCCGCCGCGTGCGCGAATACGATTAGCGGTAGCGATGCCCGGGGCGAGTATTCCGGTTGGCGCAAGGAATGCACGGGCTGCATGCCGGCAGGGGTTTCGCACGATTACTCGGCCGTGACGTGTGACCATGATGGGTTCAACCGATTGGAGCCAGCAAATGGAGTCGAAAATGAGCACTGCGAACAACCACATTTGGCACTATGCCCTGGATGTCGCCGACATGCCGCCGGAGGGTCAAGTCGCCGTCGTCGTCGCCGATCAGATGGTGATCGTCTCGCGGATCGGCGGAGAGTTCTTTTGTATCGAGGATGTTTGCACCCATGACGGCGGGCCATTGTCCGATGGTGCGCGCTGTGGTCGCGAGATTACGTGTCCGCGTCACGGGGCCCGCTTTGACATCCGCGACGGCCGTGCCGTCAGTATGCCGGCCACGGAAGACGCGCGCGCATTTCCCGTCAAGGTTCAAGATGGCAAGGTCTTTGTGGGGATCGAGTAAGTTTGTCACGTTTCATCCAAGGAAAGTAGGAAGTGTGAAGCCAGTCGTTGTCTTTTGGATGGCCGTGTCCGCAGCGTAACCTATCGCGGATCGTTGCCAGTTACCCAAATGGATCGACGGGCGCAACACGCCCAGAGAATGTACCATGTTGCATGAAGACGCAGTTCGCGAGCAATTAAAGAAAGTGATCGACCCCGAGTTGTTCGTCAACATCGTCGATTTGGGTTTGGTGTATGTGGTTGACGTGGTCCCCTCCCCCGAACACGCCGATCGTTACGATGTCCGGATTGAAATGACCATGACCAGTCCCATGTGCCCGGCCGGGCCGCAATTAGTGTCGGAAAGCAAGCGTGTTGTCGGCGAGTTGCCGGAAGTATCGTCTGTGGATGTTAAAGTCGTGATGGACCCGCCTTGGACCCAAGACTTGATGACCGAGGCTGCCCGGGACCAATTGGGAATTTTTTAATGAATGCAGGTCGTATGTTGGCGGGTAGTCTGCGGCGCGCTGGTTTCTTTATTTACATGGCGATTGCGGCTGCGGGCGCGGGTACTGCTGCGGCTCAAGAAGTTCCCCAGGACTTGGATGATATCGAACTCGTTGACTTTCGCGGCAAGACGTGGTCATTGGCGGAGTTCGACAGTCAACGCATCGTGGTGGTTGCCTTTCTCGGCACCGAATGCCCTTTGGCTAAACTTTACTCCTTGACTCTTCAGGATCTGTCCCGCGCCTACGAGAATCAAGACGTGGCGTTCTTGGCTGTGAATGCCAACGGGCAAGATTCGCTGGAGAAGATGGCTGCCTTTTCGCGGCGGCAGAACCTGGAAATTCCGTTTATCAAGGATGTCGGGCAGCGGCTCATGCGGAAGATTGGCGCCACGCGCACTCCGGAAGTATTTGTCTTGGACGCCGACCGGCGACTGCGTTATCACGGCCGAATTGATGACCAATACGGAATTGGTTATTCCAGAAATCGCGCGGACCATTATTATCTGCGGGACGCGATCGATGCGCTGTTGCAAGGAAAATCTCCGGCGATCGATCACGTGGCTGCCGTTGGCTGCTTGATCAGTCGCCCACGTTGGATCGATGCACAGGCTACGATTACTTACGCTGACCAAGTGTCGCGCATTTTGAATGACCATTGCGTGCGGTGTCATCGACCAGGTCAAATCGGGCCATTCTCGTTGACCAGTTACGAAGACGCCGCGGGATGGGCGGACATGATCGCGGAGGTTGTCCAACAAGGCCGCATGCCGCCGTGGACCGCTAACCCCCAATACGGCGATTTCATCAATGACTGCTCGCTAGCGGAGGACGAGCGACAGGCTCTCTTGGATTGGGTTGCCGCCGGCGCTCCACAAGGCGAAACGACTTTGACAACGGAACCGCCCCAATTTATCGATGGCTGGCAATTGCCGCAATCGCCAGACTTGGTCGTTGACATTCACACCGAGCCATTTCGGGTTAAGGCTACGGGCGATGTTCGCTATCAGTACTTCGTTGTCGATCCGCAGTTCGACACAGATCGCTGGGTGTCGGCGGCGGAATTGCGGCCCGGAAATCTGGCGGTCGTCCACCATATTTTGTGTTTTATCCGGCCGCGCGGTGCGGAGGGGTTGGGAGATGGCGAAGGGCTTGACGGTTTCCTGGCCGGTTACGTTCCCGGCATGTTGCCGCAAGGGTTTCCGCCGGGATACGCCAAGCGAATTCCCGCCGGTTCGGAGTTTGTGTTTCAGGTTCATTACACGCCCATCGGCCGCGCGCAAACCGATAGCAGCGTGATGGGTTTGATCTTTACCGATCGCGCCGATGTAACGCACGAAGTGATTACCACGAGTGCCGTCAATCCGCGTATCGAAATTCCTCCGCGCGCCGACCAGCATGTCGAGACGGCCTGGAATCGGCGACCGTTGGGTGATTGGCAGATTTTGAGTTTAATGCCCCATATGCACTTGCGCGGCAAAGCATTTCGATACGAAGCATTCTTTCCCGATGGTCGGCGGGAGACGTTATTGGATGTGCCTCGTTTCGATTTCAATTG
This sequence comes from Planctomycetota bacterium, assembly GCA_014584305.1. GTDB lineage: Bacteria > Planctomycetota > Planctomycetia > Pirellulales > Pirellulaceae > BJ22. Next base: position 2,917 of record JACTND010000190.1, read on the forward strand.
GCAAATTGCCTACGTGTTTCGTCAACCGTTGTCGATCCCCGCTGGGACTCGCATTTTTTGTACAGCGGTTTACGACAATTCGGAAAACAATCTGGCCAATCCGGACCCGGCCGCGCGAGTCACTTGGGGCGACCAAACGTGGGAAGAGATGATGATCGGCTATTTCGATGTGGCCGTTCCGGTCAGTGAGAATATTGGCGAGAAATGGGGAGCGAATTTGCCGCGCAGCAACTCGAATGAGCAGCGCATCGACCAGCTTTTTGCAACCTGGGATCAAAACGGCGACGGGAAGTTGCAGCGCGGGGAGGTGCCGCGGCGATTCTTGACAACTTTCGACCGTGTCGATCGCGATGGTCAGGGAGAGATCACGTTGGAGCAGTTGCAACAGGCCCTCCGCGGCCGCTGATGTGCGGTCGCGGTCAACGCATCGGGAATGGTCGATTGTTGGTCGCCACTCCGAAGCCACGGTCGAATCCGGCTACTGGACATCAAGCGCCCAGAGCATGAATGTGGCGAGCCAATGGTCGCCTTCATAGTGGCCGCTGAAGACGTAACGAACTCCGACGTCGAAATGTTCGGCCGCCCAGCGTTGCAGATGTTCGCGGCGCGGGTCGCCCGGTGGCAGCGCGGCAGCGATCATCCGCATACAGCCGCTGCGGGCCAGATCGAGCCCGGCCAGATGGACCAGCTTTCCGTCCGTGACGTCGGAGACCTCCATTGGTCGCGCCATCGGACCGACATCCCCTTGGGCCAGGCTCGGCAAAAACCGGTCCAGCCACTTGGCAAACTCAACGCGGGGCAAAACGCGCCGCATCAAGTCCGCTTCGTTCCATCCCGGTGAATAGAAGTCGTGGCCGGACGGCTCGTATTGATAGGGATAATCGCGATCGGCCCAAAAGTAATCACGTGCGCGGCGCACGACCAATGCTTCCAACTCGCCATGCCCAACTCCGCGCGCATAGTCGAGAATATGTCCCAGCGCGAAGGCGGTATCGAAATGTTCACCCGACCGAATCGGAACGGGCAGCAGGGGCAAATAGGCGATCGTTCGCTCGACCAGCACCGATTCTAAAGGTCGCAGGTGTTCGCGCCATAAACGGCCTTTCGGATCGTCCCAGCCGTCCAGTTCCAGCGCCAAGCGAAAGCACCAAGCCCAACCGTACATGCGCTCGAAGGTTTTGTTGTGTTCGGCGGCGAAAAACTGGGCCTCTTTCGCCAGATGGGATTCCGTGAGGTGTTCGTCGAGTGCCGCGCGAATACGATCGGCGATCGGCGATTGAGGATACTGTTTGAGCAAACGGACCAGCACCCAGTGACCGTGGACCGCACTGTGCCAATCGAAACATCCATAGAATGCAGGAAACGTTGTGCGCGGCGAAACGACCGATTCTGGTCCCACCAAAATGGTCCCAGGTTTATTGGGGAATTCGCGGTTGATCCCTTGCAACACGAGTTCGGCGACGAGCCGCACTTGCTCGTCAGTAAGGCGTTGGCCTAACTGAGGGAGCGAAATGTCTTGTGCGCGAGTTGAGATCATCGAGCTGACCAGGGTGAGCAGCGCCAACAATCTGGAAGTCGTGGCCAGGCTGCAGTGCGTATTCATGGTGCCAACTATGCTCTACATTATGTGTTGACGTCCATGTGTTTCTCCGGTGAAATGTAACCGGTTCGCCCGGCTCCTGGTTCGCGCGAGATGACGAATGGCTCCGGAAAACTAAAAGTCCAATGGAGGCGGAACCGGAAAACAATTAGCCTTCCATCACTTCAGCTTCGCGCGCTTTGGCCAACTCGGTCACTTTATCCTCGAATTTCTTGGTCAGGTTTTGAATCTCTTCTTTGACTCGGTCGCGCTCATCCTCGCTAAACACTTTGTCCTTTTCCGATTGGTCGGCGGCTTTGTTGCCATCTCGGCGGACATTGCGAATCGACACCTTGGCCTCTTCGGCGAGTTCTTTGATGCGGGCCACCATTTTCTTGCGGACATCGGTGGAGAGTGCTGGGATGTTGATGCGGACCAGCCGACCATCATTTTGCGGATTGAAACCCAAGTCGCTGGCGACAATCGCTTTCTCGATATCTTTGATGGTGCTGGGGTCGTAGGGGCGAATGACAATTTGATTCGGTTCCGGCGCACCGACTGAAGCAATCTGTTTAATCGGCGTGGGGGATCCGTACACATCGACGCGGAGCGAATCGACCAAACCCGGATGGGCACGGCCGGTGCGAATCCCCGCCAGGTTTTTCTTGAGAATCTCGATAGCCTTTTCCATGCGCTCTTCGCAAT
>JACTND010000241.1 GCA_014584305.1 Planctomycetota bacterium
TTCAGCGATGCCTAGCAGCGCCAACGGGAGGGTCGCCGGCCGCATCGCCGACCGGCGAGCCCCATACCGATCAGGCCAGATACGAGGGGCAAACTCCGATCCAGTATATTGGCAACGACCTTGAGTTTTCGGCTCGTGTAGAAATCATCCGTGTTCCATTGGAGCTGCGGAGTAAGAGTCGGCAAGTTCAATGCATCAAACGATCCAATGAGCGAGTTAAACGCGAATAAATGAAACAGATCATTGGCTACGGGCATGAATCCGCCGGCAAGTGCGACATGGAGTGTGCCCCCCAAAGACAAGTCGCCGATGATGCGAACACGGTCATACGCTCCTGGCGAGGTCCCCGCGATCTCGATGAATGTGACCGCGGAGGAATCGAGGAGCAGATTGCCTGTGGCTTGTAAATATTTTTGTGTCAGTAAACTTTTTGTCAGGCTTTGGGCATTCTCTCTTCGAACGTGATGACGAAATGGTTTAAGGCTGCCTTCCAATATGGGATCGGCTCGCCGTCGAAGGCCTCCTGAGCGGTCGCGACCGCCGTCATGCCCAGCGTACCCACCCACGCAGCGTACCAACCCACCCAGCCCACTCGGCCACCATCGCCAGTCGAACCAAACATGTCCGACTCGTTAGTTGGGTCATGGTCACCATTTCCAGAAATAACGATGTTCCATTCTGTATCTGAGGCGGTTGCCAGCGCCACCCCCGACGCGGGGCCCGCCCCACCCATTGACCGGTCGACCGCCTTAAGTAAACTAAATGAGTCTAGATTATATAGTTAATGGGCGGCGACGCCCCCATCTTCGTTGGAGGTTTGACTCATGCGCACCATACGTCTTGTCTCTCGATGCCTCTTCGTCAGCGCGGCCCTGATCGCCTGCGACCATGCCCCGCTGGCAGCGACCCCGACCGCCAACGGTCCTCTTGGTAACGGCCAACCCTTTCAAGTTGGCGCGCCGCGCCCCACCGCGCCCGGGATCTGTTGCTTCGGCGAGGGGCCCCTGCGCCGCTGGTGGCGGTCGCGCCACACCACCATCTGGTACGCCCCGCTCGTCTTCCACGCCCCTGGCGCCCTGGCCGACCCGTGCTCCCTTTGCTGGTGTGACCCGTGCTGGTATTGCCTGCCCAGTTGTAGGGTCTACGACCCCTGTTGGCCGCCTTGTGTCCCGGCACCTAATTGGGTCCCCAGCCCCCAGCCGATCCCCAACGCCGCACCGCCGGCAGAAACGATCAGCGTGCTCGAAAATTCACAAGCTCTGCTCGAACTCAAGGTTCCGGCCGACGCGCAGGTTTGGATCCAGGGTATGGTGACGCGATCTCAGGGAACGGTCCGGATGTATCGCCTGACCGGACTTCCTGCCGGCGCCCCCCAGCAAGTGACATTGCAAGTCGCCGTTCCCGTCGACGGATCGGTGCAGTACTTCGCACGCGAACTCGGGATCACGCGGGGTGAGCAAGCAATGGTGAGGTTTGATCCCCGCTCGGCCGAAGGTGAAGGTTGGATCGCGCACAGACGTGTTCCTCATCGAGCGCACACCGAGCTGCTCGTGCATCTCCCTGACGGTGCTCGACTGACGTTGGCCGGACAACCAGTGGTTGGACGAGGAACGACGTGGCGATTCACCACGGACGCGCTGCACGAGGGGGAAACGTGGAACGACTATCCCGTTTGCCTGGAATGGGAACAACATGGCCAGATCCAGATGGTCGAACGGCGGTTGACCATTTCCGGGGGGGCTCGGCATGAACTGGACTTGACCCATCAATCCGACGCCGTTTTTCAATCCCATGGCCGGGCGGTAGGACTCGATGAACAGCCTTGGCCTGCCGTTGCAGGAGCCCGTTGATGTCCGCCAAAAACCGCCGTATGAATCTACCTCTCGTCTATGCCTGTTCCGGTTGTTCGGATGTGGCACAGCTTGCCAATCGGCTGGCTGTCGAGTGGGATCGTGCGGGAATCGCCGAGATGTCGTGCATCGCGGGTGTCGGTGGCGATGTCCCGTCTTTAGTGAGGAAAGCCCAATCGGGGCGGCCCATTGTGGCCATCGATGGCTGTCCATTGCATTGTGTAAAATCGTGTCTGGCCCGGCATGGCGTCGAAGCGACCTTGGCTTTTACCTTGACCGATTTCGGTTTGAAGAAAGGTGCCGCTTCGACGGTTAGCGAGACCGATGCCGCCCGCGTCAAGAAGACTTTGGAGCCGAGCGTGGCGTGGTTGCGGGCAGAGAACTTACCCAGTGAACTGGCACGCGATCCCTGAATGCCAACGTGCGCCGTGCCAACTGGAAGTCGGTGCGACCAGCTGGGCGCGTCGTTGCACTCAATTCCTGGTGCCAAGGAGAAACCATGGGACAACAATTATTTTCTCAGCGCGTAGGCTATGCGATCCATGCACTGGCCTACATGGCCCGCCGCCCTTACGGGGCGGTCGTCACACTGCCCGAAGTTGCCGACTGGTTGGAATCCGTCTGGCCGTCCGTCTCGGTGGCCTACCTGTCCAATGTGTTGCAGCGCCTGACGCGCCGCGGTTTGCTGCGCAGCGTGCGCGGCATGGCGGGTGGCTATGCACTCGGCCGCGATCCCGCCCAACTCTCACTGTGCGATGTGGTGGCCGCGCTCGATGGCATTCCCGACGTCGGGACGCGCTGCGGGCTCTCATTGGAAGATCGTTGCCCTTCGCAACGCCGCTGTTCAATTCAACGCCGCCTGGTCACTATCGAGCGGCAGTTCGTCGAGTCCTTGCGCTCCATCACGATCGCGGACCTGGCGCGCGAGATCAAAACGCCGATGACTCAGAGTTAATCGCGTTTGCCCAGCTCCCTTCATTTACGCCTCCCCGCTGCGCGGTGACCAGGGGGCCTGATCCCTGGTTCAACACTACGTGTACCGCACGCCACGATGGTGCGGCAAGTAAAACATCGGCAAGATCCAATCGGCGGACAGCAAGCCCTCTTCCGTCAAACGAATCTCGCCATCACCGATCGTCAGCAGGCCCCTCTGAGCGAGTTCGCCAAGGGGCTTGGCGAAGTGATGCCGCAGGTCGATACCAAATTTGCCGGCAAAGTAGGCCAACGCCAACGAGCCGGTCTTGAGCTGCAAGATCACTTCACGGCGGAGGCGCTCCTCAGGGTTCATGCGGTAGGCGCGCCACAATGGCAGGGTTCCTTGCTCGACAGCCGCCAAGTAAGGACCCAGATCATCTCGGTTCTGATAGTGAATTCCGGCCAGGTGCCCGAACGACGTTTCACCCAGTGCCAACAAGTCGGCCCCCTTCCAAAAGCTCTCCGTCACATAGGCAAATCGCTGTTGCTGGGGATTGCGCACGGCCCAATAGGCACTGATCGGGGTGTAGCCCGCCGCGCGGAGTCGGTCGAAGGCCCAGGCGACCCACCGCCGCTTTTCTGGCCAACTGGGCAACGGTGTCAGCCGACGACGCCCTTGCAGGCGATTCAATACCGAGTTGTGCGTCAGTTCGAATTGATAGATCGTCAGGCTGTCCGGTGCCAGCTCCACCGCGCGATCGATGGTGGCTTGCCAGCTCGCCTCGGTCTCGCCTGGCAAGCCCGCGATGAAATCCAGATTGATCTGGCGAAACCCCGCCCCGCGCGCCAGGCCAACTGCCTCGGTGGCTTCGCGCGCATTGGCCAAACGCCCCAACTGCCGCAGGACTTCATCCGTCAACGTCTGCACGCCGATCGAGGCCCGGTTGACACCCAGCTCCACCAGCGCGGCGAGTTTCTCAGCCGTCAACGTACCGGGTTGACACTCGTAGGTCACTTCATCGACGTGGTTCGTCCACGGCAGTCGGGATTTGAGCCCGCCAATCAAATGCTGAATTTGCGCTACGGTCAACCAGGTTGGCGTGCCTCCTCCGAAGTACACGTGTTGCAACGGGCGCCCCGAAATTGCCGGGAACGAAGCATAGTGGGCGGCCTCACTCAGGACCGCATCCAGGTACCGATCGATGGACTCAGCGGCTTCCTTAACGTGGACGCGGAAATAACAGTAGGCACAACGCTGCCGACAGAACGGAATGTGCACGTAGAGACCGAGGGGTTGCTGATGGGCAGGCTGCCCCAGGGCCTGCATGAAGTCCGGTATGTGCGCCTCGTTCCATTGCGAAAAGGGAGGATAATTCGACACAAAGTAGTTGCCCGTTTCCGTGTCGATGGGGGGCGCAATCGGCGGGGTACTCGACGCTGTCATTAAGGTCGGGCCTCTAGCTATTGGACTCCGTGCCATGGAACACCAATTGCGGCAGCAAACCTTGTTCCTCGATTTACGGAAAACCACGGGCTGTTGGAACTCGGCGAATGGCTCCCGCTTGACGACGGTGCGCGCTAAAACGCGCTGTGCCAGGTCCAAATCGCGCGCTTGCGCACGATGCAGCGAGGACGGCGAAGTAACCGGCTCGGAGGTTCTCGGCCCGATCAGTGAACGATCAAAGGGGTCAGGGGGCGACGGCGTAAGCCGGAGAGAGGTAGCGAATGAAAGAGTCGTACAAGGTAAGACCTAGCCAGTCGCCTTGGCTTCGAGTGATGCGGTGGACCGGGCGACTTGTCCAGCGAAGCCGACCATGCTGCGCACGGTGCCCGCAGAAGCACAACCGGGCTGTGTATTGAGCTCCGAAAACGTCTCTTTGTGGTGGCCGACCTTGTCCTGACATGGGGAAGGCAACATTTATGACGAACGCGAAAGGCAAGTCCGTCGTGAACCCCACGTAGTCTGAGACCACATGCACGGTCGGAGACCTTTCTCGCGGAAGCCGTGAGACCTCGGCAGCATCCGTTTCTCCCATGGAAACGGATCGGTCGGTAAAGGCGAGATGCCACTCCCCGGACATGTATGCTGCCGAGGAGTCAGACAGCGCCATAGTACCTGAGAAACCGGTGAACAAAGGTGTCGCGCCGTCACCAGCGGAGTCGACGGAGGGAAAGGAGCTGACCAAGGAGAATTCAGGGCAATCGCTACGTAAGCGTCCACCAGCACGGTAGTTATCGTTTTTTGAGTTTTGCTTGGCGGGCGCGATGGGCGCGGCGGCGGGCGCGGGTTTCGGTTTTGCTGGCGGCGCGTTGGCGACGTTCTCCCTGGCGGTAGCTGCGGATGGAATTCGGATGCTCCGCCGCCCAGTTCCAGGGGAGCAGGGGTTCGTAATGGGTTGCCCCTGCCAGCAAGCGTTTCAGTA
>JACTND010000165.1 GCA_014584305.1 Planctomycetota bacterium
GGTTCGCGCTTGGACTCGATCCGTAATGCAAAGTGTCTGTTATGACTGGCTGCGGTCCCGTGCGCGGGAACAGCGGAGAGTGGATCGCTATCGCGACCAGGCCAACCGCACGGCTGGTAATCAGGATATATCGGCTGAGACGGACGCGCGCTTGGCTTGGTTGGACCAACACATCGCGACGCTCCCCGCCGAATTGCGCCAACTATTCCATTGGCGGTATCGCTGGGGATGGACGCTGCAACAGATTGCCACGCGCCTGGGATTGAAGCCTGGCAATATCGATGGTCGCTTGCGGCGAGCGATCGAAACGATTCGCACTCAGGTAAAAGAGGAGTTTGGTGATGAAGTCTGACTCGATGCGACACTCTGCATCCGAATCAGAGAAAGCGGCTATGTGGGGAGAGTTGCAGGGCCAATGGGCCGATTGGCAGCGCTATCGGCGGAAACGCCGCGTGATCCGCACCGCAACGGTGACTGGCATCTGCGTGCTGCTGGCAATCGTGTGTTTTCCGTTCCAACGGCTGGGAACGCACCGGGAAAACGACGCCCCGATCGCGGGGATGCCGGAACCGGCAAGCGCCGAACCAAGCGAACGAACGCACGCCACGGAGATGCGCACTCCGCCGCGACCGAGTTTCGCCGGCTCGCTAGTTACCAATGCGGACATTTCCAGTGAAAACGAGGGACAGGTGGATATTTCCGTTTTGTCGGACGACGAACTGTTGGAATTGATGCGCGAGGTCGGCCAGCCGTCATTTTTGGCGACCATCGGCGGCAGGCGGATGCTCCTTTCCGACGCTCGCTGACAACGCACAGCGGAAACCGATGTGCGACGTACCGGAGTCCGGGGGAACACCGCGGCGCGCGGACGGGCGATAGCTTTCACAATAATCGGGATGGCACAAAAAGGAGCCTCCTTTGATCACACGTCGCTCGACACCCGGCGCCGTCGGAGGCGAGGGATCGCCAGGAATCCAGTCGATTCCGGCGCCCGGTGGTGGGTGGCGCGGGTCGATACAGAGTCTTGGTTGATCGGCGCGCCAGGCGTATGTATCAGCCGCATACCGATCCACGCACCAGTTCCACACGTTGCCCCCCATATCGTACAACCCATACCCATTGGGCGGAAAACTCCCGACCGGAGATGTTCCGGCAAATCCGTCTTCTTGACTGTTGTAAAAGGGAAAAGCGCCATCCCAGCGATTGAGACGAATTTCGCCGCGCGGCCGCTCCTCGTTCCCCCAAGCGTACCGCGCCCCAACTAATCCTCCGCGCGCGGCAAACTCCCATTCGGCTTCCGTAGGTAGTCTTTTTTTGGCCCAGACGGCATACGCTTCCGCGTCCTCAAACGCGATGTGGACCACCGGATGGTCTTCGCGCCCATCAAGCGTGCTTCCCGGGCCTTCGGGACAGCGCCAGCAAGCGCCCAACGTCCAGTGCCACCATTGGGAATAATCCGCCAGATCGACCTCTCCGCTGGTCGGGCGAAAGACGAGCGAACCTGGCGCCAATTGGTTGTCCGGTGGTTTGGGAGTGCCAGGTAAAACTTGTCGCCGGATCTGCTCCCAATCGACCGGCCGTTCGGCCACCGTTTGGTAATTCGTGGCCGAGACAAACTCCGAATACTGGCGATTGGTGACGGGTTTGACATCGAGATAGAAACCGGACACGCGAATCTCGTGGGCCGGTCGCTCGTTGGCAAACGCGTACCGTTCATTACATCCCATAACAAACGTGCCGCCGGGAATGAAAACCATGCCCTCGGGAGCACGTGTCGCTTCTGATGGAACCGAATTCTCTGGAACCGATCGCGCAGATTTTTCTGGTTCGGTTACTGCCAGTGGCGGATCCCTGGATTGGTCTCGAGCACAACCGTTAATCAGCATCCCGATCGTCAGACAGGACAACGTCCAGCTGCGCAGTCCCGCACTGACAATACCTATCTGCTGCTTTTGTGCCGCTATTGATTTTCGCATTACATTTTCTTTGAACACGTGTCGAGTAATCCTGTTGCAGACTATTTTATCGTTTTCGAAGTGAAGCGTCCTCGAGGAATCGTTGGTGGTAAAGGTTTCATCGCTCGCGATTCATTTAATCCTTTCGCCATCGGCGTACGCTGAAGTTCTGGATAGGCGTTCGAAATACTCGCCATTCGGCAAGTTAAACGACATCCTTTACCCAAGAATGTGGGAACTAGAAAGGTATCGCATTTGACAGGATTGCTCGGTGGGGAGCGGTTTCGGGTTTGGCTCGTTCGTAGTGGGGAGTCATTGCTTCCACCGAGCAAGCTCGGAGGAGAGCGGCTGCCAATTGAAGTACATCGGATCGACATATAATTGACGCCTTCCAACTCGGTTAGTTCGTGAACGCTTACCTTTCGACGAGAACCGCGCTCGGGACTGGCGTTAACGTCCGATTGTTTCGGCATGCGGGTGAACTCGAAGGCGCTACCGCCGCAGCCGCGAGGCGCTACATGCGGGCGTCGTCACATGGAGGCACGGGCACAATTGTGTTGCAAATCCTTGGCCCCTCGTACACGATTCGCTCGCGCCGCACCGATCGACGATGGGTTTGGAGAACCGCTCGTACTGGTTATATTTGATCACGGTTCGCCCCGAGAACAGTCGAAAACGAACGCGGGATGGACAGAGGGGACGACTGGCAGGTTCGATTACACAATCTTGAGGATTTCGTGAGGCGCCAGGCAACATCGACTATCGGGCTCTGGTTTTGTGCGGTCTATGCCACGGTGTACTTCGGGTTCGTGGCGTGGAATGCCATCGCGCCGGAAGGGATGGATTGGAAGCCGCTGGCGGGATTGAACGTGGCCGTAGTCTATGGAATCGGGCTCATTTTGCTCGCTTTCATTTTGGCCATTGTGTACGGCGTTGCCTGTGCATTCGTCGGTGACGAACCAACCGATTCGTCGCGAGGCCCACGGCCATGAACTATGAGTTCTCTTTATTGGCCACCAGTGTGTTCCTGGTTTTCGTGGCGGCAACCTTGGGCTTGAGTTTCTATTTGGGGCGCAGAGCCAGCACGTCGCAGGGTTTTTTTGCAGCGCACGGACGAATCCCCTGGTTCGTTAACGGAATCGCCTTTGCCGGCGACTATCTGTCGGCCGCTTCGTTCTTGGGTATCTGTGGAATGATTGCTTTTTATGGCTACGATGGATTCTTGTACTCAATCGGCTACCTGGCTGGATGGATCGTCGCGCTGTTCGTCATCGCGGCGCCGATGAAGCGGTTGGGCAAGTTTACCTTCGCCGATTGTCTCGATTCACAATTCCAATCGCGTGGGATCAAGTTGGCGGCCGGGCTGAGTACTCTAGTTGTTAGCGTTTTCTATTTAATTCCACAAATGGTTGGGGCGGGAGCGCTGGTCCGGCCATTGTTGGGTTTGCCACATTGGGCCGGAGTCATGGCAGTGGGTGGCGTGGTGATTGTGATTGTGGCGACCGCCGGGATGGTTTCCACGACTTGGGTGCAATTCATCAAAGGCTCAATGTTGGTGGTATTTAGTTTGATTTTGACCGCCGCTGTTCTGGCGCGTGGTTTGGAAGCGCGCCGCGGCGGCAATGATGGTTACCAATTCGCCAGTCTCGGACCGGTGCCGCGCGCTAATGTGGAATCTCAAGAATCGCCTACGCTAGAACTCGCGCCGACCTACACTACCGACGGCGAATTATGGTCTGTTTATCGTCCCCATCAATTGGTACCTCTCCGTGACTCAACTGGGCGATTGACTGTGTTTCATTGGACCGCGGTCGGCAATGATCAGGTCCTGTTGCTCGAAGCGCAAACAATCGTGACTCAGCCTGATGGCGCGATCCTGGCCAACGGCCTACCATTAGGTCGCGGCGCCGATCAAGGGGCAATTCATCCTGCTGGATTCGTTGCCAAACTTCCCGGTGGCAACAATCGCACTGGCCCGCTGGGACCGTTGGCGTTCCTGACCACATTGGAACAAAGCGAAATCGTCCGCTGGGTGAGCGTCTCGGTAAGGCATCCCGATCAAAGCCTGGCCACGGTTTACATTCAACGGCCGACGCCCGGCGCAGAGATCTTGCGGCCCGGTCAATCGCCGACTTTTGCGGGGATTCGCAGCGATCGCTGGCAGGCTCGAGTCGATTTTGTGTCATTGATGCTGGCTCTGTTTTGTGGAACCGCGGCGTTGCCTCATATTCTTATCCGGTACTACACCGTCAAAGACGAAGCGGCGGCGCGCAAAAGCACGATCGTCGGGATAGGAAGCATTGGTTTTTTTTACGTGTTGACCCTGTTTATGGGGCTGGGAGCGATGACCAGCGGCGCATTGGACATTACGGACAGCAACATGTCGGCCCCGTTATTGGCCAAGAGCATCAACGAGTGGCTGTTCGCCATGATTTCGGCGATTGCCTTCACCACCGTATTGGGAACCGTGAGCGGCTTGATTTTGGCTTCCGCCGGTGCCGTGGCGCATGACCTGGTGGCAGGGGCAGCGCAAGTTCCATTGTCCGATACGGAACAAGTACGCATCGCGAAATTGACGGCCATCGTGGTCGGCGCCGTGGCGATTGCGCTGGGCATTGTGTTTTCCCAGCTGAATGTGAACTATCTGGTCGGATGGGCGTTCAGTATCGCTGCGTCGGCCAACTTGCCGGCCTTGATCATGTTGCTGTTTTGGCGTGGCGTGACGCGGCACGGAGTGATCGCGAGCGTGTTGGTGGGGATGGTAAGTTCGCTGGCCTGGATCCTGCTCAGCGGCGACACGTTTGCGAAAGTGTACGGCCTGTCCTCGGAGCAGGCTTGGGTCCCCTTCAGTCAGCCGGGAATTGTGACGATTCCTTTGGCTTTCGTCGTGCTCGTTGTGGTATCTCAGTTGACGCGAAAGCGATCCTAGGGGCCGCCCTGCTGTATCCCTCGGGGACGCTATCGGCGGCGATCGCCTCGCGGGCGGCGCGAACCGGACGATGATCCGCCGCGCCGGCGCGTGGATAGATTCTTCTCAATAATGACTTCAATCGCCTCAGTCCACGACGTGACACGTTTGGACTCTCCATCCGGCGTATCAATGAAGTCGTCGTCCTCGTGCATCAGATCGGCACTGGCCGGCGCGTTGCTGCGCGCCGATGGGCTCGTTCGTTTGCGTTCGGGGCGCTGTGGTTCGGGGCGGACGCCTTCGGCATCTTCGGGTTTTGGCC
>JACTND010000230.1 GCA_014584305.1 Planctomycetota bacterium
GGGCGCAAAGAAGCTATGTGGGAGTTTCCATTCCTCGACCCGCGACCGCCTGCAAGAACTGGCTCAACAAAAGGGCCGTCACCATCTGGACAACCTCGTGCCGATCAAGGCATCCGAGTAGATGCGCATCGGTAACCTAATCTAGTTCTTTCGTAAAACATTTAGGCTCAATCTCATTTGAGTCGCGAGAAGCCCTTTCGCGAAATGTTCAGGCAATAAACGCCTTGTGGTCGGTATTACCACAAGGATTTGGGGGCCTGAGTTGAACTGCCGCTGGTTCTAAACCAACGGCAGTTCCTTTTGAGAGATTTGACTTGAGGCAAACGCCAAAATCGGGTCGTCAGTCGATAATTCCAAAAGGAATGTCAGTAATAATGCCTGTCCTTATTTGTTCTTTATGGTTTCTGGTTAGAGGGAGGTGTACCAGGCGCGGGTGATTTGGTGGGCGATGTAGGCGAAGAGCTGATGGGGGGAGCGGCGCTGAAGTTGCTGTTGCGTGGCAGGGAGGTCGAGACAGCGCGTATTGAGGAAGTGTTCAAAGCCCATGCGAATTTCGGCGTCGGCGAGATCCCAGTTGCCATCCATGGCGAAAATCACGACCGATTCGCGGGTATCAACCAGTGCTGCGGTAACGCAGGCGCGCAGCGGCGCGTGTGCTTGCAGTTGGTTGACGCGAACAAACAGGACGGCGTCGCAATTCCAAGTTTTGGCCAAATCGAGTATTTCGCATTCCTCAAATTGCCCGGAAAGTATGCGATCAACAGTCAAATGGCAATCACCTCCAGTTGGTATAACGACTTCCGTAAGGCCAGCCAAACGAATGGCGCTGGCCAACGCCTCGGCAAACTGCAGGGGGACTTGATAACGCCCAGACTCGGTCCCCGTGGGGACGATGACTACACGATGCGGTTGGAGTCTAGACAAATGAGGCGAGACATAGAGGCTGTATTTTTGTGGCTCGACGAAGGGAGGCGAAGTGCTGGCGCGAAAGATCCCCATGCGGGGTGTATCGGGCCCAGCCAGAATGAGGCAACGGGCGCATCCAGATAAGGCTGCCGCGCAACATGCGGCGGCAAATAACAGGACACCGGCGAGTCGGCACCAGGATTGTGCGGTTGAGGACGGCATAATCGCTTTCTTTTTAATAACAAAGCACTGGATGCCAGCAGCGAGTCATCAACTTCTGTGTCATTGTCGGCCAGCTTGATCGGAGAAGGAATCTACGAGAAGGCTATCCAACATGGCTTCAATGGCCTGAAGTTGTTCGTTTGCTCGCCGTTCAATATTGTTGCGGTCTTCAATAGCAAGGTTGAGTTCACTGGCCATCCGAATCAGGTGGCGATTGAGTTCTTTGACTTGTTGCAGGGCTTGCCGAAGTTCATTGGCCACTTCTTGATTGGCAGTTCGGGCATCGATCAGCTCGCTTTCGCGAACCTCCAATTCACGTTGCGCGCGACCCAACGCGTCGCGCAAGCGTTGGTTTTCGTCTATCAGTTCCAAAGCGCGTTCCGTCGCGGTTATCGGTTGTGGATTCAAACGGCGGCCCTGAAAACCGGTTCCGTGTTGCAGATAGCCTTGACCCAATGGTGGCGTCGAGGATTGGACGGGATCCTGAGGACCGTCCGCAAGCGACTCCCATTGTGGTTGCTGCGGTAGAACGGACGGCAAGGTTGATTGTTCCCGAGGCGGAGGCAGTTGGCCCGAGGAATTATCGGATGGCAGCATGGTTGCCGGAGGCAAATACATCATTTCGGTTGGGGCGGGCAGCTCCTGGTACGGTGTCGCGGGAAACGGGTAATTCGACTGGAAAGCGGGATCGTAAGGGTTGTACTCTTGCGCATAGGGATTGGTGGGTGGTGTCCGATAAACGCGCGGCGCAGGTTGTTGAAATGCTGCGGTTTCAACGGTATTTGGTTGATTCGCTGCAGCCGCGCGTGGTCGATCGATAACACGCAGCGGCGTGGGTAAGGGCTGTTGTCGCGCAGGAGTCTCCGTCGTTGTAGGAGCTTCGCGTCGCGGGAAAAGGCGGGGTAAACGCCAAGCATGGGCATTCGATTCGTTGCCGGATTGTGCCATCAGCGGCACGCTCGCGCTTGCCGTCCAAAGGACAAAAAGGCACAGCGCGGTCACTCGATTGACGAATACTTCATAACGAAGGTTGGTCCAGTTAAACATGTCTTGATCCCCTTGATTTATTCATATTCGCATTGAATGAGAATGTGTTCACCACAACGGCATTGCACTTCAATGGCTTTGACGATTTCACCTTCGCGGTGCACGGTGACGCTCTGGGGTGCGGGTTCGATCGGACCGACGACAACTCGAGCGCGCTCAGTTGCGTTGACCACCTGCGACCGACGAATCACGGAGCTAGTTGGCATATTGGATCAATTCCTTTAATCGAAACTTGGCGGAGGCCAAAATGCGGGAGGCGCGCGATTCTGAGAGCCCGAGCACTTCACCGATTTCTGCCAGCGTGAGATCCTCGGTGTAGTACAGCGTCAGAATCAATCGTTCTCGTTCCGGGAGACGTTCAATGCAATCAGCAATGTGGGCTTTGGTTTCTCGCGCTTCGATCTCTCGTTCGGGGAGTTCAGCGCTGTGTTTCCAGCTCGAATGCACGTGACAAAATAGGTCATTCCAGCTTTGCGGCTGCATGAAGCGGAGGGCCTCCAGCACTTCCTGGATCGTAGCCAGGGGCAAACCGGTTGCATCGGCCAGCATTTCGGGTGTGACCGGACCCTGGAGGGCATCGTAAGCTTGCTTGACGCGATCGATGAACTCGATCATTTGTTGTGGCACTAAGGCATTCTTGCGCAATTCGTCGATCACCGCGCCGCGAATGCGTTGGTAAGCGAAGGTTCTGAATTTGACTCCCAGAGATGGGTCAAAGTTTTGGGCCGCTTCGACTAACCCCGTAAAGCCGGCTTGTTCAAGATTCTCCCGGTCAACGTGTTTCGGCAGGCCGACCGTCAACGTGCTGACGATCTTCCGTGTGTAGTCCAGGTGTTCGTAAATCAGTTCGTCGCGCTGGGCGTGTTGAGACGCTCGTTGGTAGGCCTGCGTTGCGCTTTGTACGGCTTTGTTCATTGTCGATGGGCTGCCAGAGGGCATTGATCGGACGCGATCAGCTGTCTGCCGGCGAGCCGCACTCCGCTATGAAGTCGAATTTGCCAGATACACAACACTCATTCCAAACGCCACAATGGAACCAATGAGCAAGCCGGATAAAACAGCGCGCCAAAGGATCACGTGAGGCTCCAGCCCGACGGTTAAGCCGATCAAAGTCACCGCACAACCGGTCAACAGGCCGCAGGCCGTCGCCCACGATTGGGATCGTTTTCGCTGGCGCGCCTTGCGTGTGCCGGTTGCCATTGGTGTATCGTTTCCGTGTTACGCTGCTTGGCCGACCGCTGTTGGCGATTCGGCAGATGACGCTGCGACCGAATCACCGTACACGTCCTGATGGCGGATGATGGCCACTGGCTCAATCAACATGTCCATTGGAATCTCGTTGAAAGCAACAAAGGAGACTGCCGGCAACGACCGTTGTGTTGTCAATCGGATTGCGCGGCGAATCGTCGAATCGACCAAAGCTGCCGCCGGTTCGTTCTTGGCTGCTGCAACATTCCAGGCCTGTTGATATTTATCGATCAAACGGGCCAATTGATTCGGTTGAAACGCTATCATTTCGCCGTTCAGGTTCTCCCGCATGCTTTGTTGGAGCTTTGGTTCCAGCAAGATGACACGGATTTTCCCCGTTGAATCGCGAAAACGATCAACAATGATAGCACCGATATCTTGCCGAACCCGTTCCGTCAAATCCGCGGCATTCTTAATTTGCACACCATGATGGGTGGCCGACTCTACGATCTTTTCCAAGGATGCGATGGAAACGGATTCTTGCAGGAGGTTGACCAAGACTTGATGCAGAACACCCATCCGGACGGTGTCGGGCTTAATATCCGATACGATCGTGGGCGCATGCTCTTTAAGTTTGTCGAGCATCTTCTGCAAATCTTCGCGGCTGAGGAGTTCGTGAGCGTGCTTTTTGAGACACTCTCCCAGATGTGTGATCAAAACCGTCGCCGAATCAACCACAGTAAACCCGGACATCTCGGCACGTCGCCGGTGGGTTTCATCGATCCACAGCGCCGGCAAACCGAAAGCAGGATCCTTAGTTTCGGTACCTGGCAATGTGGTATCGATTCCGCCGGGGTTAATTGCCAGCAGTCCGTTGACTTGCACGGTTCCTCGTCCGACCTCCCGTCCGCCAATCAGCAAGCGATATTCCGAGGCATCCATTTGCAGGTTATCGCGAATTCGGACGTTGGGTACCCAAAAGCCACATTGCTCGCCAATATTGCGGCGAATGGACTTGACCCTATCGGCCAGGCCGCGGCCTTTTTTGGGTTCGACGAGGTAGATCAGCGCGGCGCCGATTTCGACGACGATGCGGTCGTGTTGTAAAAATTGCTGTAAGTTGATTTCCTCGGCTGGGGGCTCCGCGGCAGCTTGTTGCGCTTGTTCCTCCGCGCGTCGTTGGGCCTCTTTCCACAGTTCGCGTTTGCGGCCGCGATTGACAGCGAGCAAAATGAATCCCGACATCAAAAAGAACGGAACTTTAGGCAAGCCCGGCACCAGGGCGATCAACACTAAGATGATTGCCCCGGTAAACAAAGCGCGATGGGCCAGCATGACCTGGCTGCCGATTTCGTCCCCTAAATTCGTTTCCGACGAAGATTTCGTGACGAGAATACCGGCGCTGGTAGCAATGATCAGGGCGGGAATTTGCGAAACTAATCCATCGCCGATCGTCAGAATCGAATACAGCTGAATCGCTTCGCCGAGCGACATGCCCCGCGTGCTGGCCAGGATCACGCCGCCGATCAAGTTTACGACCATAATCACCAGACCGGCTATGGCGTCACCGCGAACATACTTGCTGGCACCGTCCATGGCACCATAAAACTCTGCTTCGGCGGCGAGTTCCCTGCGACGCACCTTGGCCTGTTGTTCACTGATGGCACCGACGTTCAACTCGGCATCGATCGCCATTTGTTTGCCGGGCATGGCGTCCAATGTAAACCGCGCGTTCACCTCGGATATTCGTGTCGCGCCTTTGGTAATCACGACAAATTGGATCGTGACCAGAATCAGGAAGATGACAAATCCG
>JACTND010000031.1 GCA_014584305.1 Planctomycetota bacterium
AGTCGATGTGTGCCGAAATTCCGATGTTGCGAAGTTTATTCAGGCTCATGACGAAACCACCTGGTAACAAAACCTAGCCAATAAAACTCACCAGCGACCGCTGATCAGGCCGCGTAACCGTTGCGCAGCGCGACCGGTAAGCAACCGGGATCACCGACGAACTGACGGCCCGACGCTCCTAGATGCGTGACCCGCATCCATTCCCTGGATGCCACGTATTCGGTCAAACGGAACGGGTGAGGTTGCGGCGTCTCAAATTCCACTGCTACCATCTTAGTCAATTCGCACCGAGGGAAAAGGCCAGTTTGCTGGCGAATATCGAGAAAATACGTGTCCGATCGGATGCTAAGACACCGACGACATTCCCGATGGCCATCAGCATTGGCCACCAACCGGCGCGGCAGTGCTCATTGGTCCCAATTAAAAATTGGGGTGAATGGGAACAGGTGCCCCACAAAACGAATTCTTGGGTGATGACAACGTACCTAGTTGCTGGCTGTGTCCGGACCGTCAGCTCCCGAATCGTTAACGTCCATTTGCCTGGTTCTCGAATTCTGAAGATTGTGTAAATTGAACGAGTCAAAATGTCGCGACGGCGGAGGCGGGCGTTCGGGTGTTGGTGCATCCCGGAAACGCCATCGGGATTCCACGAGTTGTCTTCCATCTCGGCCAGACGTCCGTTCCAAAAAGTTACTCAGAAACAGGAGGCCTAATCATGGCGCGAAAAGGATCGGATTTCTCTGGTTTGTCCGTGGCGATTGTCACACCCTTTAAGGACGGCGAGATCGACTTCGCGATGCTGCGTCGGCAAGTCGAATTCCAAATCGAAGCGGGGACGCACTGCCTATGCCCCGTCGGCACCACTGGCGAATCGCCAACGTTGAGCCACGATGAGCACGAACGCGTCATAGCCGAGGTCATCCAATACGCCGCCGGTCGGATCAAAATCATGCCGGGAACGGGATCCAACAGCACGCGGGAAGCATTGCGCTTGACGCGCTGGGCAAAAAAGCAGGGTGCCGATGCTGCGTTGGTGGTCGCACCCTACTATAACAAGCCGACCCAGGAGGGCTTCTTTCAACACTATCGAGCCTTGGCCGAGGACGTCGGCTTGCCCATATGCGTTTACAACATTCCGGGACGCACAGCAAAGAACATCGAGCCGGAAACGTTCGCCCGCCTGGACGAACTTCCGAATATCGCCATGGTGAAAGAAGCGACGGGCTCCCTCGACCAAGCGTCGCAAATTCTGGGAACGACCAAGCTATCATTGCTCAGCGGCGACGACAGCTTGACTTTGCCCCTACTCGCGATCGGTGGCGAGGGCGTGGTATCTGTGGTCGGCAACATTGCCCCCGGTGACATGCTCAACCTGCTATCGGCCTTCGATCGCGGCGATTGGCTGACCGCTCAAAAATGGCACAACAAGTTGTTCCCGCTCTGCCGAGACTTGTTGGGCCTGGCAACGAACCCGATTCCGATCAAGGCCGCCATGGCGGAGCTGGGTCGCGATTCCGGCGAATTGCGATTGCCCATGACGCCACTGGACGTCAAACAGATGACTGCGTTGCGTGCGGCGTTGGCCAAGTATGGACTGTTAAGCGCAATTGTCGTTTGATCGAGCCAGGATTTGGTCCGCGACCGCAAAGTGCTTCAACGTTCATTGGCCAACAAGGACTTGGTCAATCCGTGCTGTGGATCGTCAAAGATCTGCGCCGCTGTACCCGTTTCCACGATCTGGCCGCTGTGCAATACGGAAACTTGATCGGCAATGCGCCGGGCAAAGGCCATCCCGTGCGTTACGATGATCATCGTCTGCCCGGCGCGCGCCAGGTCCATCAAAACGCTGGTAATTTCGGCGGTCATTTTAGGGTCCAGCGCGCTGGTTGGTTCGTCAAAGAGTATCGCTTCGGGATTCATCGCTAACGCGCGGGCGATCGCCACGCGCTGTTGCTGACCGCCGGACAGCGAACCGGGCCTCGCCTGCGCCTTCTCGGCCAGCCCCACCCGATCCAGCAAGGACAAGGCCGTCGCTTCCGCCTGGGCACGCGATTGTCTCAAAACATACATCGGTGCTTCCATGATGTTCTGCAACACGGTTCGATGGGGAAACAGATTGAATTGTTGAAACACCATACCCACGCGGCGTCGGATGGACGCGACTGCGGTGCGACGCCCTTGGCAGCCTTGTTCTCCCAAACGGATTTCGTCCACTAAAATTTCCCCGGCGTCAAACGACTCCAAACCATTGATGGTGCGCAATAACGTGCTCTTGCCACTGCCGGAGGGTCCCAACAAGACGTTGACCTGGCCGAAAGGAAGTTCCAACGAAACGCGGTCCAGTATCGTGAGCGTGCCAAATCGTTTGACCAATTCGCGGATCACGATCATGACAACCGCTCTCCGTGGAGTTTCCGTTCCAAACGCGCTGCCAAGATCGATAACGGATAGCTCATCGCCAGGTACAGCAGCGCCGTCAGCAGCCCCAGCTCAACAATCGCCTGTGTGCTGCGAGCATGGATGTAGTACTCCTTGCTCAATTCCACGACGGTAATTACTGAACAAACCGCTGTGTCCTTGAATAGGGCGATGAAGTCGTTCGTCACCGGCGGGATGACGATCCGAGTTGCTTGCGGCACGACAACTCGACGGATGGTTAACCAACGAGACATCCCCAGCGCTTCGGCCGCTTCGATTTGTCCGCGTGGAATGGCTTGGATGCCCGCGCGATAGATTTCCGCTTCGTACGCCGAGTAATTGATTGCCAGTCCTAAAATGGCTGCCGCGAACGCTCCGATCGAGACCCCCAATTCAGGTAACAGGAAGAAGAGAACATACAGCTGCAACACCAACGGCGTGCCTCGAACCACTTCAATATAGGTGATTGGCAACCAAGCCAACCACGTGGGCCCGTACAAGCGAACAAGAGTCGCGGTCAATCCGATTAGAATCGCTAACGGCATGGCCAACACGGCCAACAGGGCCGTCATTCCGGCGGCGCGGACCAGCAACCAGCCGCGTTGTTGGACGACGGTCCAGCCCCGCACGGCGACATGATCGGTTGTCGCACTGTCAACGAAGTCCTCATCTGGAAAGGATTGTACGTCCGCTAGAAATCCACCATCGTTTCCGGTTTCCAGGGCGCGTTGCGCCTGTGTCGCGTTCCATAAACGGTACTTGGAAAAAATCCGCCGCAACGTGCCATCGCGCAGACCAACCACCAACGCATCGTTAATTGCTCGCATCAACGTGGAATCGACCTTGCGCGTCAATATGACGTAATAGCCCCGGCCCGTGGGCTGGTCGATCGCGACCAGCTTGGGGAAGCTGGCGCGATAGAAGACCCATACCGGCAGATCTTGCAAATTGGCATCGACGCCGTCGAGCGCCAGCTCGACCCCGCGCATGGCGTCCGTTGCTCCATCATATTGAACGATCTCGACGCGATCACCAAAATGTTGTTCCAAGTAATCGTGCGCGGCAGATCCACCCAACACGGCAATTCGCGGTTTTCGCGGAAAATCGAAAATGTGTTCCCAGGATTGAAATTCACCGCCGCTGCGCCCCAGCAATTGCAGTTCGTAGATGTAATAGGGGATTGATGTTCCAAACCGCTGCGCTCGGGCTGGCGTCCATTCGTAACCGTTCATGACAATATCGATATCGCCGCGATCCAACAGATCAGGCAATTTGTCCCATTGACCTTGGCAGAATTGGGCCTCGACGCCTAGCCGCGCGGCCAACCATTCGGCAATCTCGACTTCGAACCCCTGTAATCGGACCGGGTTCTGCGGATCGGGATAGACGAAGGGGCCGCCCCCTTCTTGGTCCCCGCCCCAACGAATTACGCCGCTTTGTTGAATCCGCTGCAACGCATCGACCGGCTGGCCTTGCGCTCTCCGTGGCGCGCAGGCCAGAATAACAAGACAGCCGATAGTTGCCACCACCGGCCACAGTCCACTTATTGCGATGCCGTGTCCTCGCGCTTGGTCGTCTATTGTGGCCATGTCGCTACCCCTTCGCCAGAATGAGCTGAAGCAAACGGATTCCCGCCGACATCGGGCACCCACCCGAGCGCACATGGGTGACACTCGTTTCGGCGGGTTGCAATTATAATGAGTACACCTATCCCGTGGGGGACCGATTCCCGCCCGGTGATAGTCCCAACAAGGAAAACTGCAATGCCGGAACGAGACCTCTTGGTGGCCAGCGTAGCCTGCGGACTGGGTTGCCTGTTGATTTTCTCAGGATGTGTCAACAACGAACGTTGTTTTGCCATGCCGACACTCTATTGGTTGACCGCACGTGTAGGGCGCACACCTGCGCGGTGGATCGTGTCGGTGGCCGGTGTTGTGATGATCCTGATGGGTTGCAAGATCATTGTGTATGAGCAGGGGTGGCGTCCTGCCCAGGAAGCGGAAATGAATCCCGCCAGGCGCTCGGCCGGAGACGAACGTTTTGGCTGGAGCGAGCCTACCCCCTGACTTTGGAGGCCGCTTTGTTCCCCAACCGAACATTCGATAGCGGGGTCACTTTTTCCCAAAAACTTGCATGCATTCGCTAGAACGACCGGTCCGTTAGCCGTTGACAGGGCCTATCGGCGCACTATCATGCGCCATTGATTGGAGAACGGATGGAGCGACGGCCATGCGGTTGGCTACGAGTACAAACCGCGGCTGCGCGTGAAGGAGAGTCGCCGGCCTTGTTGCCCGGCGCGACATGAAAGCCTCGCTGCAATTTAAAATTCTCTCTCAGCCCGACGACACGACTTGTGGTCCCACGTGCCTTCAAGCGGTCTATCGGTATTTTGGCGACGATATGCCGCTGGAAGCCTTGATTGCTGATATCCCTTCTCTAGATGAAGGCGGGACATTGGCGGTTTTGCTGGGTTGTCACGCCCTGCGTCGCGGATACCAGGCGACGATCTACACCTCTGGCTACCACACCTTCCGGGCCACGAAGGAAGTCACCTTTGACGGCCAGACGTTCCGGACGGCGCCGGCCTTGATCGGCGTCAACGCGAACAACACGACCACCGGCGCCTCCACCCGGATGAGCGGCGTACCTTTGTTCGGCCGGATGGCCCAGCAGATCG
>JACTND010000314.1 GCA_014584305.1 Planctomycetota bacterium
GCCGCAGCGTAGCCCCGGCCAACTTCGCGCCCCAATCGCGCATGATTTCCATTTGCCCGCCGTCGCCCAGCATCGCTTCGATTTCGGATTCCCAATCGTGAAGCAAGGCCGCCGCATCGCCGGTCAGTTGCAACACGGTTTCGCCTTCCACTTCCGCCAGCGCCCGCACGGTTCGGCGATACGCTTCCCGCGTCGCGTCGGAAACCGGCGCGGGGCCGATTTCCCGCCGGCCGATCCAGCTTTGCGGGGCCGCATAGAGAAACCGCGCCAATAGCCCCCGGCCGCGAAAGGCCGCATTCTCGGCCAGCCCCTCGATAACCGCCGGCTGCATCGCGTAGGCGCACGTCAGCGCCGGCCGTTCCACGCGAACACTCTTGCGGCTCACCCGATCTGTAATCAGGTCATCGCCCGAATGCCCCATCAGGTAAACGCCGAATTGGGGAATGCCGCTTTTGGAATACAAGCCGGCCATCAGGTCGAACACGCCCCCTTCGGGCGACATGCTCGCAATGCGTCCGTCTTGCTCGGCCAGCATTATGCCCAACTTTTCGCTGGTCGCGTCATCGACGATCAACCGGGGTAAGACGGGTTCAGCGTCTTCGGCCAACTCGGCAGCCAGGTTGCCGGCTTCGTGGCGGGCTTCGGCGTCGCCTTTCTCGGCTGCCAACTTTTCCAACTTCCGCAGTCGCCCTTCGTCTTGCCGCCGGTCGGATTGTGCGCGGGCCACAACGGGCCGCGCGGCTTCGATCCACTCGGCTTCTAATTCGCGTAGCGGTTTCGTCGCATCGGCGAAGACGGCCGACTTGCGGTTTCCAGGTTCGAGCAGCACGGCCGTAAACAGGTTCACCGGCTCGCGCCAGCCGGGGCGCGGTTCGACCACCACGCGCCGGGCGATGCCGACGGAGCAAACCGACAGCGCCAACAGCGCCGCCAAGTCCGCCGGCGTTTGTGTGGCGTGCGATTCGGCTTCCACCCATCGCCGCAGCACGTCAGGCAATGCGCCCGTCGGAAAATCGGGCAGGTCTAGCACGTCGAAAGAAACGATTTCGGGCCACGGCTGGGCCGCCGCCGGCATCCAAATAGGCGCAGCTTCGGCCAGCCGCTTCAATTCCTCTTTCGTGCCACCGGCTGCAATCCAATCGCTTACGTCGCCTTTGTCGGGCAGGCCGGGTAATTCGACGATTTGCACCGATGCCGCGATGCCTTGAAGCGATTGCGCAACTTGCTGGGCGTGGTTGCGCCCGGATTCGTCATTGTCGGCCAGCACGATTACCCGCCGCCCGCGCAGAAACGCCGAATGCTCGGCCGTCCACTTCCCCGCGCCGCAGGCATTGCAGGTTGCGAGTACGCCGATGCGGGCCAGGTTGTCGCAATCTTTCTCGCCTTCGGCAACCACCACGGGGCGCATCGGCTCGGCCAATAGTTCGGGCAACCGATACGGAACCACCCGCACCCCTTTGACGCTCCAATCCCACCCGCCGCCAGGCTTCGGCCGCCGCTGCTTGAAGTCTTTCGGCTCATAGCGCACGGCTTGCGACAGCACGTTGCCGGCTTCGTCGCGGTAATCGTACTGGGCGACGATGCGCGGCTTGCTGCCCGTCTTGGGCTTGCTTGGCGCGGGCAACTTGTCTGCCGTCGGCATCAGGTCCACCACACGCAGGCCGACCGCCGCACAAACCGCATCGACTTTGCAGCCGGCGTGACACTTCACCAGCGCGCGGCCGTCATCGCCTTCGGCAATCGACAGGCTCGCCCGCCGGTCTTCGTGCGCCGGGCAGCGGGCCGACCATCCTTTGCCGGCTTGCTTGGCGTCGGGCAGCTTCGCCAACAGCCGTTCAACGGGCGTCATCGTCGCGCCTTTCCTAATTGGTTGCCGCCAATCTTTCGACAAAAGCCAAAACGTCATCACGTCGAAACAACGTCTTTCTTCCGAACTTAATCCGTTGCAATTCGCCTCGTGATGCGAGTAGGTCAATCGTCCGCGTCGATACGCTTAGGAGGCGCGCCGCCTCCCGCCTAGTTACTGCGATGGGCGCCACTTTAGATTCCGTGGCATGATTCACCGTTTGCATTTGTCGCCTCCGTGATTGGTTCAAAATCATTCGCATACGTGCATGATGGCGAATACGGCGAACCTGGCAAGCGAAAACGCGCATGGCGGGCAGCAAATCAAACTTCGTCAAACTTGTTTGATTTCGCGCGCAAATGAAACGAATGGAATTGCGCGGTAGAACCTGGAGGGGGAATGATTAGTTTGATTTTGGTTGGATTTTCCGTGGCGATTGTTCCCGCCCATGTCGCCTTCGTCTTGCCCTAGCTTTCACCATCTCCATCGCTGCAGCAATCTTTTTTGCCCGCGTCTTGGCGTCATCGTCGGACGTGAAAATTCCAAAGTGAATGAATACCCTTTCGCCAATCTCGCGAATCCGATTCTCTTTCGACCAGTAACCTTCCCTTGCGCCCACTTTGCGATAAGTGGCCATCAAATCCTCGATCGTTTCAAACGTCCGCCTATTATGGGTAATTGGTTGCGTAGGGCCGGTTTCGTTCTCGATGCTTCGATTCTCCAAATAGTCGGTGAGTCGTCGCATCTCGACTGCCGAATCACACGCGAATGATGGCGGGCTTGGCGTACTTGAACAACTCTCTAGAGATTGCGCCAGCTTTCGGCATGAGTCCATCGGCAATTCTACGGATTCGCCATAGGCAATCACCGTGCGCAACTGTTTGAGTTTGTCGGCCTTGAACTGGTTTAGTTCGTCAAACGCTTTGCACAATTCCGGGTCGTTTGTGTCGAGTTCGATCCCTTGCTTTTCGGCACGTTCTGCCGCGTCGTCTATTGCCCTCTCGACACCTTGTTCCAATTCCTTTAGACGGTCGCCAAGACTTTTGACGTGGCGTAACGTCATCTTCAGAAAAGCGATTGTCCGAAATGGCGCCTCGATGATTTCCTTGTGCATTGTTCTATTCCTTTCGTGGATCGGGTGACGATCCCGGCCGATGGGCGAATAGAGTTCCCACCGTTCCGGGTCGTCGATGCGGTAGCTAGCCGCGCCCGTTGTTCAGTTTATCCGATTCTGTCGATGCACTCCTAGTGTTTTCTCAATGCAGATAAGCGATCTAGTAGTGCCGCCAGTTCCGATTCGGGCAGCCGCGCCATGGCCTCCAAGAGTTCATCCGCAGCTGACGATGCGTCGTTATTTGCGTCGTCGCGCCGATGAATGCCAGCTTTTCCCGTATCTTTAGCGGAGGGTTCGAGTCCCTCATCGCCCATTCAGCAAATGCCAAACCAGACGCAGCTCGTTTGAGGCGGGTATAGCTCGTCGTTGCGATCGGTGACCGTTAACTTAATCGTCGTCCTCGTCGATCTCATCCACGTCAGTATCATCCGCTTGATTCCACGTGTGATTGACGGACGAAGACTGATGATCGAACGGCTGTGTCTGCGCGCGACCTTGTTCATCGACGGAAACCAGTAAGCGGATGCGCTGCTCGGCCTGCTCCAGGACGCTGTAGCACGCCCGCAATTGTTCAATCGCCTGGCTGTACGTGTCCAACGAACGGTCCAGCGTCAATTGACCGGACTCTAATGCGCGGACCAGTTCCTGAAGTTTGGCAAATGCTTCTTCAAACTTCGGAGGCTGATCGAAAGACGCGGGCTCCTTTTTCTTTCTGGTCATGATGGTCTTTCATTCGAATCAGGTTCCGTCGCTACAACGCGGCTATGGATCTTTCCGCGGGCCAAGCGACTGGTAATCATATCGTTCGCGGCGACTTGATCGGCGTCGGTTATTACGTCTCGCCGGGCCGAAGTGGTTATGCTGTAACCACGAGCCAAGACGTTCAACGGGTTCAACGACTGCAGTCGGGCAGCCTGTTGCTGGCAGGCTTGTTGGGCCTTTTCTAGCTGCTTGCCCATGGCGTGTCGCAAGCGCAGGTTGAGTTCATCCAGCCGCATGGAGGATTCGCGCAAACCAGCCAAAGGTTTGGAAATCGAAGCCCGCGAGGCAATCGCGTCCAACTGCAAACGGGCTTTGGTGATTCGTTGACCAATCCACACATTAAGGCGTTGATGCGTTTCGCGCAGGTGGGCGAGCAAGTCGCCCCGATGAGGCGCTAGGCGCTCCGCCGCTTCGGTCGGCGTGAGGGCGCGAACGTCCGCGCACATGTCGCTCAAGGTCACATCGATTTCGTGGCCGATGCCCGTGATTACGGGAACTTGCGACTCGACAATCGCCCGGCAGACTATTTCTTCGTTGAAACTCCACAGGTCTTCGGCACTGCCACCGCCGCGGCACACGGCCAACACATCGACTGGCGGTTGCAGGCGATTGACGAGCCGAATAGCGCGGGCGATCTCCTCGGCGGCACCCGGGCCCTGCACCCGCGTTGGGGCCAAAAGGACTTCGGCTTGCGGCCAACGACGCCCCAAGACTTCCAAGAAGTCGCGAACGGCGGCCCCCTCCGAACTCGTAACCAATCCCACACGGCGCGGGTAGGGTGGCAACGGACGTTTTCTTGCTGGGTCGAGCCATCCCTGCGCTTTCATCTTGGCGTGAAGTTCTTGAAAGGCCAATTGCAGCGGGCCCACGCCAACGGGAACCAAGTTGCTGACCACCAATTGATAACTGCCGCGCGGCGGGTACACGTCCAAGGCACCTTGGCAGATGATATCCTGGCCGTCTTTGAAGGGAGTGTTGATACGCCGCGCGGTACTCTGCCACACGACGCAACTTAAGCGGGCAGCGGCATCCTTGAGACTGAAATAGACATGGCCCGAAGCGGCTCGCGTCAAATCGGCGATCTCACCGCGCACCCAGACGCGCGCAAAACGCGTCGTCAAAAGTTCCTTGATATCGGCGGTCAACTGCGAAACCGTCGGTATCTCTTGACCTTTCGAGAGTGGACTATTGGCGCTGGGCATTGGGCTACGAGCGGAATTTTAATAGGGGCGTGCGCCGGCGGCAATCCGTTGCCAAATCAGACTTGGACCGCCATAATGCGCGATTTACCGCGCACGCAGGATCAGGTTCAACAACGCACCCATGTCTGAGAACAAGATCATCGCCTCGGCGATCACATTCGACGATGTCCTGCTGGAACCGCGTTACAGCGAGGTCGTCCCCGGCCAAGTAGATGTAGCGACGTCGCTCACTCGCCGCATTCGATTGAATATCCCGCTCCTCAGCGCCCCGATGGATACCGTAACCGAAAGTGCGATGGCCATCGCCTTGGCCAAAGAAGGGGGGCTGGGGGTCATCCACAAGAACATGCCCATTCAGGCCCAAGTCGAGGAGGTGAACAAGGTCAAACGGAGCGCGAACGGGATCATCTTCGACCCCGTGACCTTGCCCCCCGAGGCGACTGTGGCGGAAGCCAAACGGCTGATGCAACAGCATAACGTGTCCGGCGTCCCGATTGTGCTAGCAGACGGCACGCTGGTCGGCATCCTAACGCGGCGCGACATGCGATTCCTTGAAGACAACGACGATCGAGTCAGCGAGGTGATGACCCGCGAGCCGTTGGTGACGGCTACGGGAAATGTAACGTTGGAACAAGCTGAGAAGATTTTAACGGCTAAAAAAGTGGAGAAACTTTTGCTGGTTGACGAAGATAAGAAACTGAGTGGGTTAATAACGATTAAAGACATCGACATGATGAATCGTTTTCCCCATGCTTGCAAGGACCCGTTGGGTCGCTTGCGGGTGGGGGCCGCCGTGGGAGTTTTCGATTGGGAACGAATCGAAGGCTTGATTGGCAAAGGCGTCGATGTCTTGATCGTGGACAGTGCCCACGGGCATTCGCGGAACGTGATCGAAACGGTGCGGGAGATCAAACGTCGGTGGGATATCGACGTGATTGCCGGCAACGTGGCGACGGCCGAAGGCTGCCGCGCCTTGATCAAGGCCGGTGCCGATGCGGTCAAAGTCGGAATCGGCCCCGGATCGATTTGCACGACGCGCGTGGTCAGTGGCGTGGGTGTCCCCCAGGTAACGGCGATCACCAACTGTGCGACGGCAGCACAGGACGCGGGAATACCGCTCGTTGCCGACGGTGGCATCCGGTATTCGGGTGACATTGCCAAGGCCATTGGGGCCGGGGCCCAAACCGTCATGATTGGTGGGTTGTTCGCGGGACTAACGGAAAGTCCGGGACAAACGATTTTGTACCAGGGCAGGACGTTCAAGGCCTATCGTGGTATGGGATCGTTGGGGGCCATGGTGCATGGTTCCAGCGAGCGCTACCGACAATCAGGTAGGGGCGACAAACTCGTCCCCGAAGGCGTGGAAGGGCGAGTCCCTTTTAAAGGGCCGCTCAGCGATTTCGTTTACCAGCTTGTCGGTGGATTGCGCGCGGCCATGGGTTATTGTGGCACGCCAACCATCGATCAACTGCGAAGGGACGCGCGGTTTATCCAAGTTTCAGCGGCCAGTGTCAGAGAGAGTCACCCCCATGACATCGCCATCACGCAGGAAGCGCCAAATTACAGTTCCGAATCCTTGGATTCGGACAGCTAGCAATTCACCACACCGGCGCAATGAAAATCGAAACCCGCCCTGCCAGCGGAGGCGATTTCCAGACTACCTCGCCAACACTTCGGCCAACCAACGCCCTGATCGAGCAACCAAGGATCAAACGTGTTTTGGTTCCTGCCGATCCAACGGATGGTCGTCACCCGTTCGATCTTGTGTGTTGTGCCTGCCCTGGGTCATTTTTGCGGTAATTGTCTGCCTCCCGCTGAAAGCGGTCGCGCAGACCTACGCTGTTCAGCAACCGGCTCCGGCAGCCGCACCGCCGTCCAATTTTCTGCCACCGGTCCATATTGCTCCCAACCGATTGCGCGAACAAACGGCGGCGCCGCCGCTGCGCGGAGCACAACCGGCCGCGCGCCCGGTGCGACAGGCCCATCATCTCCAAGATCCGGAACTGAATACCTCCACTGGCAATTTCGAAACCGCGACCGCGGAACAAGACGATCCGTGGCGAGTCGCGCAACCCGCCGCTCAGCGATCTAATCAACGGATGTCCTCCGCAGCGCCATCCGTGCACGAGCAAGTCCCCGCTGGTTCTTTGCCGCCCACGCGGAGCGTCATCGATCGGCGGTCAGCGCCCGTTGTCCCCGATAACCAAGGCTTTGCCGACCCCAGTCTCGATTTCGACGAGGGGTGGCTGGAATCGAATCCGTCCCTCTCTGCGCCTGCTCCGCCGAGCCGGAGCGTCTTAAATAACAATTCTTCGCGGCCTCTTCTTCGTCAGGACGACATCCCGTCCGAGCCGGGGCCTGACGACAGCGCCTGCGAGTTGCACCGCCGCGCCTTGTTAAACAATCCGATCACCGAGATTGCGCTGGACGTCAGCCCGCCCCCGCGCCGTACTGGTCGCGGTCTTACTTCGTCCGTGTCTCGAACATGGCGCGACCGGTTCGGCAATCCGTTGGTGACAGGCGAACTGGTCGATATGCGGCGCGGATACCTGATTATTCGCACGGAGCAGGGGAATGAGCGCATCTCCTATTGGCGGATATCCGAAGCCGATTTAGCCGCGCTGGCCGAGATTTGGCACATGCCATCCGAATGTGTCGTTTCCAGCGATTACTTTGTCGATCGCTGTTGGACGCCGCAAATGGTTTACTGGCATGCGTCGTCGCTGTGCCACAAGACGCTGTTCTTCGAGGACGTAAAATTGGAACGCTATGGCCATTCCGCGGGCCCGGTAATGCAGCCTTTGCGATCCACAGCGCACTTCTTTGTCAGCTTGTTGAGTATCCCGTACCAAGCCGGAATCCATCCACCGAATGAATGCCAGTATGCCTTGGGTTACTATCGGCCTGGCAACTGCGCACCCTGGCTGCGCGACCCGATTCCGATCAGCCTGAACGGGGCCATGTACCAGGCTTCGGTTGTGACGGGAGGTGCGTTCATTTTGCCTTGATGCCGAGCAATAACGCATCGAAACGGCGCCTCGAATTGGATTGGATCAACCTGAGAGCGATTGGCTCGCGGCTGCAAGCGCACTACGTTTGCAGCCGTTTTGTTTTATGCCCATTGCAGCCGCCGCGCAGCCGTGGCCGATTGGATGGCCTCAAACTCCCGCCGGGCGACCGATGCGTCCAAGTAGTGCACATCGATCGAGTGATCCGCCGGACCGGAGCCCGCCGTATCGATGGCGATCCCCGCCATTTGCCAACGCCGATCGAAGGGGGACTCCTGCCAAGTGACCACTTGGATCCGATCGAAAAACGTCAAACTCGTTTTCCGCAACCACACGCCGCTGCGATATACCACCCCCCAATCCGTCCGCGCCAGACTAAGCGAGCGGCTCTTCTTGTCCGCCAGCCAGAGCAGATAGGGAGCGATCATCGCGACTCCCGCCATCGGCCACCATGTTCCCCATTGCCAGCACAGAAACGCCAACACGCCCAGACCAACCATCGAGTACACAACCGCCAAGCGCATCAAACGCGCACGCGTGCGGGCCGAAACCGGTTGCCAATCGAAGCTGGCCACGTCGAACTCGGTACCCGGACGCAAGACGTTCACGATCCGCGCGACATCGCTATTGGGCAACACGGGAATGAACCACTTGCGCAGCAACGTGCTGTGCGCATTCTCTTCCGACACGGCCGCGCCCCCCGCGGTTTCGACGCGGATCGCCACCTGATGGAAATACCGCATCAACCAATTCTGTTGAATACTGACGAATTGCACGCGCCGCCGGGGAATCGTCGTGTTGACGCGCGTGATCAATCCGCAACTGACTCGCAGATCGTCGCCATCGAGCACCAATCGGTAGTCATAAAATCGCGTGACGTACCAAGCGACGCTCAGCACTCGGAGGAGAACAACCAGCGCGGCCAAGCCGACCAGGAAACGGAGACTGGCCGCCATCGAATGATCGTGCGTTGGAAGAAAGTCCCAAATGAATTTTATCCACGGCTGTCTGAGAACATCAAACTGGTACAAACCACCGATGACGACACCCACCAGGACCAAGCCGCGGTTGTTGGCCAAACCTGCGGCCGATAACTGTGCGGGGGATATCCGCAAGAGTTCAACAGGCTGCGGAATCGACCATCCCGTTGACGACTCGTTTTCTCGACCTGGCGCGATGGTTTCGCCAGGACTGGCCACCGACTCTAGCATAGCGGCCGGCGCAGCGCGGGCCGGGCGTTGACGGCTGGCATTACGTTGAGCCACCGCTTCGCGGAGCCGCTCCAGTTTGGCGACCGACAAGACGCGCAGCACGGCCTCGACTTCCGTTCCGCTAGCGGTCTCGATCCGCCCCTCGGCCACACCAAACATTCGATGCAAGACATTCTGCACAACATCGATGTTTTGAATCTTGTTCAGGGGAATCGTCCGCGTTTTGTGGAAGACTAATCCCTGCCGTGATACCAGGTCGGATTCCGTCAGCCAGAAACGGAACGTGAAATAGTGGATGAGCTGAAAGAACAATCCCATTACCAAGAACGCGGCTGCGATCAGTTGCCAAACTATTTCATCCCGAGCCGCGCCGAACGCAGCTAGCAGTATGGGGACAATCAACGACCGCACGTGCGATAACAGGTCGAAGATGGGCGACAACGGGTGCAGCCATTGGGGGCCACTCAGCGGTCGCTCGGGCGCGCCGAGGGGCTCCTCGGATGTTTGCTCGCTCGCAGCCGAAGATTCAGACGGCATCGATCACCTCGCGTTCGACCATCAAACGATCGCGCAGCCAATGCGCGGTTTCCCAAGCGACATTGTTCAGGTCGACCGACGAATGGTGTGAGCCCGCGGTATAGACCGTGAACTTCGCCAGTCCGTAGCGCCGCTGCCAAGGGCCTTGCGAGACATCAACGTGTTGGATGCGAGACAGCGGGACGCTGATGCGACGTCTCCACCAAATCCCGCGGTGGATTTCCAAGGCGACGCCGTCGCATCGCCAACGGGACCGCCGGAACTCCCACACTGGCCACATCAAGGAAAACCAAACCATTGCGCCGAACACCGCAATATACAGGGCGGCATACGCAACCCACGGCCAGCCCCATTTCAACCACCACTCGCCGACGGCCAGCAGCACGCTGACGACCAACGCGGACAAAAACGGCGAACCCACCAGACCTACCCACCGATCCATGGGAATACAGCGCGGGTCTAGCGAATAGAAACCGGCCCATTCGTCGGACGCGTGCGCCGCAGGGGCTTCCACTGCCGGTGGCATCGGTGTTGTTGGCGGCGGAGGCGTCGCTGGCGGGTCTGACTCGACAGGCGGCAACGCCGCGCCCGACGGAGCTACCGTTTCCGATTCCTTCGCGATCGCCTCAATCGGCTCGTTGGGTAACTCAGTCATAAGAAAGAGATTCTAACAATTTTACCGTCATTTCCAACCGTCACACGACCCGTGTAATCCGGATTCCCCGAACGCGGGAAAATATTTGCCTATCGCGACATATTTACGCCTGACGCCGAAATGGAATAGACAGTTTGCGGATTCGCGCGCAAGTGCAGAACGGGTTCGCGGCTGCACTGCCGATCAGCCGATGACTGCCTCCGAAGAGCGGGAGTCTTGACAAAGAACCGGTGAGGTGAACATGAGTTATCAGAAACTGTTGAGTGGCCTGGTGTACGTAGCGGTCGTAGCATCCGCCTGCGTCGTTCAGGCCCAATTGTTCGGAGGGCATGGCGGAGGCCATTTCCAACGGCTGCATGCCAATCGATTCGGCGGAGCCAACTGCGGGCGCGAAATCCATCAAAGTGCCGCCGAAGTCTATTGGGACAACTACTGCCATGACGATTGCACGCTCAGTGGGCGCCACGGGTGCGGCGGATGTGGGCTGTCCTTGGGGCGCGGTTGCGGGGGCTGCGATCGAGGCGGTCAAGGCTGCGGATGCGGCCACGCGCGGCACGGTTTTGGCGATCGGCAAGGATGTTGCCAGAACTCCGGCTGCTTTGCGAATGGATTCGGATGGCCGAATGCGTGCGACGGTTGCGCCAATTCCGGAGGTCGCTGGGCAGGCCAACGGAGTTTCCGTACGTTCGACCAATTCAACGATTGCGGCTGCAACGATGGAAACCGCGGCCGAAATCACGGGTGCTCGCTGTGCAGCCATCGCCAACGGGGCGGGCATTGCGGATGCAGCTCGCGGTTGGGGTGGAATGACTGGCGGGACAACGGACCGTTGAGCCATTGCGGTTTGCGCGGTCGGTTCTTCGGTTACGCCGTCGGCCATGAGTTTGGTTGCGGCGATATTTGCTCGTCGGTCAATGGGCGAATCACATCGTCCTGCGGCTGCGAATCCGGGGCCACATACCAAGGCCATGGGGATCCACGTGGTGCCGTGGAACCATCGGCACAACCGTCTCCCTCGGACGTCCATCAAAATGGCGTCCAGTGGTAGGCGATCGATTCTGAAACACGCGCAAGCGCCGAACGCAATGCAGTCGCACGGTTATCTAAGCCGCTGCGACTGTTTGCATTCGAGGTTGGAGTTGTTGACCGGTTTCGTGGAACTCCGTGTTGCGTCGTTGGCCGCAGGTGAACGCTAAAGTGACCAAGGAGTTGCTCGCAGGCTCGCCGTGTGTGTACGGCTAACTGTGAAACGACATTAATTCGCTTAAGGCCGGGGAATCGGCGTTTGATGGCGAGCGATTGTGTTGGCTTTGCACGGAGTGAACCGACGTGCGGGGTGGCGGCACCGGGCCGGGAAGCGAATCCTGCGGTGCCTCGCTGGCCATGAGGCTGGCCCCTGACCCGCGGCCGGGCTCGGCCACGAACGAATTACCCGTGCCATTTGCGCATTATGGCCTTTCCCCGGCTATTCCGAGCCAAGGCCCAACCACATCTGGGCCAATCCCAAAATCCAACGAGGAAGGCCAGCTACGGTTCCCGGGGAATTTATGCCGATTTCAACGGTCATTCTGCCAATGCCGCTTTGCGCGGCCGGGTCGAAACGTTTATCGGAATCGTTCCGTCCATTCCGATATTCGCGATAGTAGGCAAACGCCAGATTGTACGTTTCCTACCTGTCCTATCGCTTGTTCCCATGGAATCAATAATGCGCAACCATTCAAAAATCGCGGCCCGAATCGCCCCGGTCATGGTCCTGTTGGTCATCGCGAACCAGTCCGCCTGCCGCAGCCAACGCAACGTCCGGTTTGAAGGTTGCGCACCGGTCTGTTCCGACGCCTGGCAAACCATTTCCCAGCCGCAAACGTGTTTCGATCATCAGCTCGATGCGACGGAAGTGATGAGCGGACCACCGCCGACGATTTCCAATTTTGAGCAGAGCCGATTTTTGGACCTCACGTTAGAAGATGCCGTCCGGCTGGCGCTCGAGGACAGCCAAGTCTTGCAGCGGCTGGGGGGCGTCGTGGTCAACGCTCCGCAAGGTGCCGCGACCGTTTACGATATGGCGATCGTCGAGACCGACCCGCGCGGTGGTGTCGAAGCGGCGCTCAGCGCGTTCGACGCGCAAGTCGCCACCTCGCTCTTCTACAACCACAGCGAACGAAAATTCAATAACATCTTCTTCGGCGGCGGTGCCCCGACGTTGACCACCGACTCGGCGACGATTCGTTCGGAGGTCAGCAAACAAACGGCGGCCGGTACGCGATTCGCCGCGCGGAACTTGACCGACTATTCTCGCAACGACTCGCCCTTCAACCGCTTCCAAAGCGTGTGGGATACCGTGAATCAATTCGAAATTCGCCAACCGTTGTTGCGCGGTTCCGGTGTGACGGTCAACCGTATCGCTGGGCCGGATGCGTTGCCGGGTATGTATAACGGCGTCTTGATCGCCCGGATTCGGAGCGATATTTCCTTGGCGGATTTCGAAGCCAGCGTTCGCGATTTGGTCCGCGATGTCGAACGAAGTTATTGGGAGTTGTACTTCGCCTACCGCGACCTAAACGCCAAGATGGCGGCGCGCGATGCGGCCCGCGAAACGTGGGAAAACCGGCGACTGCGGGTCGATGCCGAAGTCGGCCGCCCGGATGAAGAGGCTCAGGCGCGGCAACAGTACTATAACTTCGAAGGCCAAGTGCAAAACGCGTTGGTGGGGACCGGCGGTTTGCCCGGCGTGTTGAGCGCGGAGCGGAATCTGCGCCGCTTGCTGGGGATGCCCGTTTCGGACGGGGCGATCCTTCGACCGACTTCTGAGCCGGTCGCGGCGCCGGTCGTGTTCGATTGGGATGCCATGCAAGCCCAGATGATGGACCAAAGCGTCGAGATCCGCCGACAAAAATGGAACATCAAACAACGCGAATTGGAGTTGCTGGCCGCGAAACAGCTCAACCTGTGGCGGCTGGATATGGTTGCCCAGTACGGATTCCGTGGCTTCGGCGATAACTTATTCGGCAGCCGCAGCCGCCCCGAAGGAAGTGCCGTGGCCGACTTGTGGACTGGCAAACTGGACGATTGGCAAATCGGTTTCGACCTCCAGGGCCCGATCGGCAATCGCCAAGGTCATCTGGCGATCCGCAATGCCGAATTGCGGCTGATCCGCGATAAAGTCGTTTTGCGAGAACAGCAAAAACAACTGCTGCATGACTTGGGCGCCGCGTATGCCGAGGTGGATCGAGCGCAAGTGAATATCGGCACGTCGTACAATGCCTACATCGCGGCCACCGAGGAGTTGTTGCCCAAACGGCGTCGCGTCGAAGAGGGGAAAGATCAGGTTTTCTTCCTACTCGATGCGCAACAGCGCGTGGCCGCGGCGGAGAGCGCTTTCCATCGCGCGATCGTCGATTACAACGTGGCGCTGATGAACTTCGCGTACACCAGCGGCGCTTTGCTGGCCCGCTACAACGTGCATCTGGAAGAAGGCTTTTGGGACGAAGAGTTGGTCAATATCGGCGCCCGCAACGCCTTGCGTTTGCGAACGCTCGGGCCAAACGACTTCCAACGCGATGTCCACCCGCTGTCCAGCGGCCCGTTCGACCAGAACGTGGACACGCAGATCCAGCAGTAGCAAGGCCAATTCCGGAAACCCTCAGTCGCCTGGCATCGTTTGCTCGAACCCAATAGGATGCGCCGTCGACGTTCGGGACTCAAACTTCGTCGCTGCTGCGGGTGGTTCCAACACCGCCGAAGCTCTTCCACTTCATGGCTCGACGGAAGGGCTCAATCCGCAAGACGATTTCTCCGTTTTGAAAGATGCGGATCGTGCCATTGGTCTCGCTGACAACAACGGCAATGGCCTTCGTGTTCTTGCTGATCGCAGCGCCGGCAAAATGCCGCGCGCCCAATCCGGTCGTCATCGTGACATCAACGGGCAAGGTATCAACCAATCGGCAACTGGCTTCCACCGTTCCGTCCGACGCGACCACAAACGCACCGTCGAGTTGGGCGATTTCCTTGATTCCTTCCCGCACGCGCGGGTCAGCCAGGTTCCTCTCGCGCCGCGGATAGGCTTTTACGAAGTCGAACCCGGCCGCGCGCGTGTTTTCCAGTACGCGGCGGTGGTCGCCGACGACGAACATCGTCCCCACCGGTTTCCCTTCTCGCCCTTCGCGGCCGATCTCGACGGCGAGATCCACTACGTACTTGAGCGTGTCCAGGGGAACGTTGATCCCCAATTGCTGCAGGTCGCGGGCCGTCAGTTTTCCGAGTCGCTCGTTGAGGCGAATGACGCTGACCGAATCGAGTGAAGCGTCATCGAAACCGGCGTAAATGGCTACTACCGCGGAGCCGGGCTGAATGTGCTCGGCCGCCACGGCTTCCAAGAGAGCCTGCGTCAACTTGTCTTGTAACGTGGCCGTCGGGTTGTCCAGCAAGATGGCGGGGACTTCGTTATTGGCCGCCGCTTGGTTCAGTTCCGACAAATGACTGGCGGCGATGACCTTCGTGCGCCGAGCCATACGGTTTAATGTCGGCCAATCGATATCGACTTCCGCCAAAATCAAGATGGCTTCGGCATCCGCCCGATCGGCGAGTGCCACGGCCACTTCAAACAGTGCCGAAATCGGTATCGATGGTTGCTCTTTGGCCATCCGCAATCGTCCCTTTGCGCTCGCGAGAGGATTGATCTTCTGCTCGGCGCCGCCCGCCTGCGGGCTCAACGCTGGCACCGCGCAACCTGAGTCAAACATGGATTGCACGTTCGTCATGAAGTGCCGTGAGTGTAAATCAGGGTCAGCGAAATGACAAGCGGAACGATCAACGGCGCAGAGCCGTATCACCGGAGGGCGGTTGGTTCGCTACGCGCTGGTCGCCGAGGAATCGTTTCCAGGCCGCGACATCTCGCCCCAGGGATTCCCCGGTAGTGCGAGCCAGCGATTCGGTGGCCCGCAGTTGGATCGCCGGGTCCGGATCAGACAGAGCCGATTGCAATGCCGCGATGGTCGCCCCGCCGGTAAAGTCGCCCAGGGCCCGCGTCGCCGCCAATCGGACGTCAATGTTCCGGTCGTGCTCGAGCATCTGTACCAATGCGGGAATCGCGTGCTCGTCGGGGATTTTTCTCCAAGCCTGTACTGCCGCTAACCGGATGTCAACGTTTGGATCGACCGAGGCCGACTGCAATGCGCGGTAGGTCGTCGGGCAATCGAGGTCGCTCATCAGTGTCAGGGCTTGCAATCGTGTCAATAGTATCGTGTCGCTATAGAACTCAGAGAACAGCT
Organism: Planctomycetota bacterium; assembly: GCA_014584305.1. Taxonomy (GTDB): domain Bacteria; phylum Planctomycetota; class Planctomycetia; order Pirellulales; family Pirellulaceae; genus BJ22. The sequence goes on from JACTND010000314.1 coordinate 15,603, forward strand.
TTTGTGCGGCTTGATCGCGATCCTCGATGGACCCGTGCCGCGCCCGATCGACGATTTCCGTCATGCGGCGTTTCTTGCTGAACAACGTGTCGGCCAGTTTCTCTTCCGCGGCCCATTGCTGTTTCACCCAGGGGGTGTACTGCCCCATTCGCCAGAGGGGGCCCTCGGCGCAGCCGCATACGGAAATCACAACGGTCGTTGCGGCGATAGCCAAAATGGTGCGGATCATCGCGAAGTTTGTCACGTTCCCGGTGTGTGGATTCCCAATTCCTTGAGCGGCGATCAACCGCCCGTAGTCGCCCGACCGCTCTCCCTCCCGCGCGACTCGCAAAGTAAGGTACCGGTTCCGGCGGGCGAAAATTAGCAAAGGAACGGCGAACGCACTAGGCCAAATCACTTGCTATCACTGCAAAAACAACGGGCCCGCGATGCGTTTGCACCGCAGGCCCGCTGCATGAATCCATTGGAGGCCGCTTACCCTACTTGAGCCAGCGTTACTCCTCGATGTCCAAGTCCTTCGACGTCGCACTAGGCGTCGCCGGCGATTCGGCCGCGATCAACTTGGTCGGCTTTCCGTTCCCCTTTTTGTTCTCTTCCTGGTAGTAATTGCCGTAGCCATAGCCGTAACCGTAGCCGTACTCGTTATAGGCGTATCCGGACCGGTAGGCGCTGTACGTGTATTGGCTGCCGTAGCCCGATTGGGCACCGACGCCATTGACGACCACGCCCACAATATTGGCGCCCAGATTCCGCAGAATCTCCACGGAGCGCTCGGCACTGGTCCGCACGTTCTTCTTGATGCGAATCGCCAGAATGACGCCGTCCACCCGCGCGGCCACGGGGCAGGGGTCGGTGACCGCTAAAATCGGGGGCGTGTCGATGACCACAAAGTCGTACTCCGCGCGCATCTGAGCAATCAGTTGTTTCACCAAGGGGGACGTACTCAATTCGGCCGGGTTGCTCGGTTTGGCGCCGCAGGGCAGAACCGACAGACCTTCGATTTCCTCGACTTCAAAGACCCCGTCTTGCCATTTCGTTTCACCGCTCAAGACCGTCGCGAAGCCTTCTTTTGACGAAACGCCAAAGATGCTTCCCAACCGCGGACGCCGCATATCGCCATCCACGAGCAACACTCGTTTGCCGGACTGGGCGATCGACACCGCCAAGTTGGCGGCGACCGTGGTCTTGCCGTCACCCGGCGTTGGGCTGGTCACTTGTATGACGGTGTTCTCGCGGTCTTGCGAATTAAAGAACAACGCCGTCCGAATCGCGCGAAACGCCTCGGAATTCTGCGATTTTGGGCGATGATAGGTGCAAATTACCGGATCGACCAACGATTTTTCGACCTGATAGCGCTTGCTTTGGTTGATCACCGGAATATGGCCGATCAACGGCAACGACAATCGTTTGATAATTTCGTCTGGGTTATGGAACGTGCGGTCTGCGATGTCAACCAAGCAGCCCAAGCCGAAGCCGAGCAGCGCGCCGACCAGCCCGCCAACACCTAACAACACGGGGAGCAAGGGCCATACTTTGAGACCCGAGTCCGCGTTTTCGAGGGGTTGGAAGAAATAGCCTTCGAATCGCTTCAAATGGGCCAGCTCGCCCGTGGGATCGATTTCCCGAATCTTGGTGATGATCTCATTCAACAAGCCCTCCATGTGCAGCCGGTCGCGTTCCAATTCCGCGCGTGTTTCGCGGATGCGGACCACCTTGCGCACTTCCTCTTCCAACCTGGCGTACGATTCGAGATCGGCGCCCAACCGTTCGTTCAACTCGTAGATCTTTGGTTCCAGAATTTCCATCAAGTACCTGTTCAGCAGGACCTTCGGTTCCAATTTATTGACCCCGTAGGCGACCAACTTCATTTTTTCATCGCGGTAGGCGATCAGGCGATTGAGATAGTCATGGGCCGTTTTGTATCGTGGATGCCCCATGCGCAATCCCTGGTCGTACATACCCGTCAACTTGGCTTCGAGGTCCATGATCATCTGGTTCAATTTCTCATCGACGGCATGGATCTGACCTTTATCGCGCGGCTCGGAAATACTCCCTTCGAGTTGCAATGTCCACAACATGCTCTCAATGGCTTCGTCTCCGGAGTTCATGGCCAAGATGATCCGATCCTTCTTGGATGAGTACGCATCCAATTCAGCCCGCGCCAAATCGATGCGGTTCTTGGTCGCGGTCAATTCGATCGAGAACACGTCCCGGCCAAACTGATCGACCCGCGGAGGATCCATTTCGGAAAGCTCAGCCACTTGCCTGCGAATGGCGTCGTACTGCTCTTGAAATTGGGCGCGCATGTCCTTCAGCATCGACACGGCGGTTGACGTGGCCGTGCTGTAGCGCGCGTCCATAAATCGCTGGTAGGTGTCCACCAGTTGAGTCACCACCGTGCGCGAATCCGTTTTATCGGCAGCGGTGAATTCGATCTTGTAAATCGTGGGATCGTCGCGATCGACGGTCACCACCAAGTTGTCGAAAACCGCTTGAACGGCTTCGTCATGGGTCAGGTTCTGAAACGAGGTGAGCGAATACAGTTTCCCGTAATCCAAGCACAACTTGATCATCTCTTTCGACGCGATGAACTTGTCGTGCCGCGTGGGCAAAACGTCGGCCGCTTCTGGCATGACGTTGGAACGGTTTTTTTGCAGATAGAGAATGTTGGGGTCTTTGGGTTCAATGCGGATAACCGCCGTGCTCTGGAATTGCTCGGGGGTCCGATAGTGGACCAACGTTCCGATCACCAGACCAGCAACCAAGCCCAAAAAGACAATCCATTTCCGCCGATTCAAGACACCCCAAAAATCAAACTTCGACTCGGTTGGCGCCTCTACGGGTCCCGGCAAATACACAGGTGCTGCATGACGCAAGTTTTCCACGTTAGTTCTCCAAAGAAGCCTGGGTAGGCGGATTCAACACTCGCTGCTGTACGTCCAAAATCTATTGGTGGTTTTGGTTTGTTACTCCCCAATATAACACTTTTTCCTTCGCTCTCAACAACTTTTTCCAGGGTTTTCCTAAACAGCGGGCTCGTTCGAGACGCCGACAAAAGTGACCGGCGAGCGTGCAAAATTCGGGAAACCCACCGAATCGCCCCCTCCGGCACTGTCCGCATAAATGACCAGCCCCCGAAATCGAGTGCAACCGATCACCTGACACGAGCCGTAGAGGCAATTAAATTCCCGTTAACCAGTCCCTCCATCTGCCGTCCAACGAGCGGTAAGATAAGCGCCATGTCTAAGACCCCCATGATGCGACAATACGAGGAAGCCAAAAACGTCGCTCCCGATGCGCTCCTATTGTTCCGAATGGGGGACTTTTATGAATTGTTCTTTGAAGACGCGAAAACCGCTGCTCGCGTTCTAGGACTGACGTTAACCAGTCGCGATAAGAACGGCGACGATCCCATCGCGATGGCCGGTTTTCCTCACCACCAACTGGACAGTTATCTTGCGAGGCTGATCCGCGCGGGTTTTCGCGTCGCCGTGTGCGAACAAGTGGAAGATCCGAAAACGGCCAAAGGCCTAGTCAAACGCCAAGTCACACAAGTCGTGTCGCCAGGAACCGTCACTGATCACGAATTGCTCGACCCCACACGGCTGAACAATCTGGCTGCTTTGGTCGCGCCGCAGAGCCCTGAGTCCACTGTTTGGGGGTTATCGTGGGTCGAACTAACCAACGGAGAGTTTGTCGCGTTCTGCGGTTCGGAGGTGCAAGTCCGCGATATCCTGGAACGACTCAATGCGTCCGAGATCCTTGTGACGTCCAGCACGTCGGAACGGATGCCAGTCCTCGGATACCAACCGTCAATTACTCCTCGTCCTGACTGGACGTTCGCGCCGCGCCACGCGGTGGACAGACTCACAAAACATTACCGCGTGGCGACACTGGAAGGTTTCGGATTCGATCAAGCAGACGTGCCTGCCGTTCAAGCAGCCGCGGCATTGCTCCTCTATGTCGAAGAAGCCCAACCGGCCGCGGCGCAAGCATTAACTCGTCTGACACGCTTTCAGCCCGGCCATTCGGTGGAAATCGACCAAGCGTCCTGGCGCAGTTTGGAAATCACACGGACGATCCGTAGCGATTCGAGGGAGGGCTCCCTGTTGGGCACAATCGACCGCTGTGTCACACCCATGGGAAGCCGCGTGTTGGCCCACTGGCTAACTGTCCCTCTTAACAAGCTGGATGACGTCAATCAACGCCTGGACGCCGTGGCGGAACTGGTGGCGGCCAATCGCCTCCGCGAAGCCCTCCGCGAAGCCCTCCGCCCCATCGTCGATCTCGAACGCATCATCGCCCGCGTAGTTAATGGTCGCGCCACGCCGCGAGACTTGCGTCATGTGGCCAACTCATTGGCGAGGGTTCCCACGATTCGATCGCAACTAGAGACGTGCCATGCGGGGCTTCTAAAACGTCTGGTACTCGAACTCGATCCATGCGATGAATTGCGCGATCACCTCGATGCCGCGCTTGGTGACGACGCTCCGTTGGCCGTCAACCAAGGAGGTTTCGTACGCCCCGGATTCAGTCCAGAGCTCGACCGGCTACGCAACCTGGCAACGGGTGGCAAACGGTGGATTGCCGAGTACCAAAGCAAAGTTATCCAAGAGACCGGCATTCCCACGCTCAAAGTCGGTTTCAACAAGGTCTTCGGTTACTACATCGAAGTGACACATGCACAGCAAACAAAGGTTCCCGACTACTTTATTCGCAAGCAGACCTTGAAAAACGGCGAACGGTACATCACGCCGGAGTTAAAAGAATACGAAGAACAAGTGCTGACTGCCGACGAGCAAGCAATTGCCTTGGAAATCCAGATCTTGGATGACCTGCGCGCTCGAGCACACGGACACGCGACCCGATTAAAAACGGGTGCGCGACAACTCGCCTGCCTGGACGTCTTGTTGGGTCTGGCTCACTTGGCGCACAGCCAACGCTATTGCCGCCCGGAAATCACGAGCGACCAGGTTGTCGTTATCGAAGACGGACGACACCCCGTCCTCGATGTTATTCAGCCGTTGGGCGCCTTCGTTCCCAATGACACGAAATTGGACGACGAGGCGGGAACCATTCATCTGATTACCGGCCCGAACATGGCGGGCAAGAGCACCTACATCCGGCAGGTAGCTTTGATTACGCTGATGGCTCAAATCGGGAGTTTCGTTCCGGCGCGGCGGGCGCGCATCGGTTTGGTCGATCGGATTTTCGCGCGGGTCGGGGCCAGTGATGAGTTGTCACGCGGTCAAAGCACGTTCATGGTCGAGATGACGGAAACTGCGAGAATTCTCAACACGGCCACGAAGTCGAGCTTGGTGATTCTGGATGAAATCGGTCGCGGGACCAGCACCTATGACGGAGTCTCGTTGGCCTGGGCGATTGTGGAATACCTGCACGATCGAATCGGCTGCCGGACGTTGTTTGCCACCCATTACCACGAACTAACCGAGTTGGAACAGACGTTTCCCTCCGTTCGCAATTTCAACGTTTCCGTCCGTGAATGGGAGGACCGCATCGTCTTTTTGCATAAAATTGTGCGCGGCGGCGCGGACAAGAGCTATGGCATCCATGTGGCGCGATTGGCGGGTGTTCCCGAATGGGTCAGCGCCCGCGCCGAAGAGATACTGGCGTCGTTGCAATCGCACCATCATCGCGAACCCGTGGAGATCGGTCTCGCGGCTCGGACCGCAAAACCACAAGTTCAATTGACGTTGTTCGAAATGGCCGACCATCCCTTATTGGACCGGATTCAACGCATCGACACCGACCATGTGACGCCGATTGGCGCGCTGAAAATGCTTCACGATTGGAAACGTGAATTGGAAGACGAAAAAAAAGGGCGCGAAGCGGATCGATAAGCCGGGTTCTGTCAGCGCTTCGTGCGAAGCGCCTGACGTTCATTCCTCTGGGATGCCCATTGCTGGGCACCTCGTGCGGCCTACCCGAGAGTCAAACGCAGCGGACCGCTACTTCCCTCCTATTTGGCCTTGCTCCAGGTGGGGTTTACCGAGCCGCTGGAGTCGCCTCCAACGCTGGTGAGCTCTTACCTCGCCGTTTCACCCTTGCCACGCGACGACGGCGTTCTCATCGGAACGCCGCCGCCCGTTCGGCGGTTTGCTTTCTGTGGCACTTTCCCTGGTCTCGCGACCGGTCGGCGTTACCGACCACCTCGTCCTATGGAGCCCGGACTTTCCTCCAGCCTCTCAGCCAGCGAACGTCTGATCCACTCCGCGACCATCCCTCATTCTACACGGCGAACCCAAAACACACCCAAAGGGACAGGCATGATCCCAAACGAAACACACCCAAAAGGACAGGCATGATCCCAAACGGACTGTCATACCCAAGAAAAACGCAATAATTGTGACGCTCGGCCAACTGAGTGGGCCTAGTCATCGTTGCCGAACGGACTGCGACCGCGGACGACTATGCGATCACCAGGCAGCAAAGCGTAATCCTGATCGACTCGGACCAAGCGTTTGCCGGGTTGCAATTCGACCGGCAGTTTCAAAACCGTCCGTTTTTCGGGAACGAATCGGTACAAATCGATCCGCGCGCCGCGGAACCGTCGCAATGCGCCGCTCTGTTCCAGGGCACCTTGAACCGTGGCCGCTTCCGCAATTTTCCCTGTATGGACTGCGGCGCCCCCCATCGAGTTCATCATTTCCACGCGATACATTGGGACGCGAGATTGGGAATCGTCCTTTAAAGGTATTTGATCGCTGTTAAAGGGCTCGAACGGTTTGCATCCCACACAATAGATCAACCCAATGGATAATACGAGCGCGATTCGCAGTCCAATTTTTCGTTGCATGGTCGATAATTCCTGGGGCCGCTAGCGTTAGACTTTTCCCAAACCCCCGTTTCGTTACCATCCGCATCGTCACTTCTCCCCTCAATCTTTAGCATTCCCGAAAGGGGACACCCACTTTTTTCGGTTTGTCAAACTGGGAAGTCCAATGACAAGTGTTCCGGAGCCGCTGTCGCTTGGGCCGAGCCACCCGTTAGGTTTCGCGCAATATCGCAGGAAATCACCAAAAGTTGGATGTCCCCTTTTTTCAGATAGTGGGTGTCCCCTTTTGGGTGGGGGACAAGGAAGGCGAATGGCGGTATGATGGGGCAGAATGAACTTTTGGCATGGCAAAGTGGTAGTGGTGACCGGCGGATCCGCCGGTTTGGGCCTGGAAATCGCCCGCGCGGCGGCTTCGCGCGGCGCCCAATTGGCCCTGGTTGCACGAGACCCCCAACGCCTAGGGACAGCCGTAACAGAACTAACCGGTACCGGTGCGTCGTGTGTCGGGTTTCCGTGTGATGTCACCGACGAGAGGCAAACGCGCGATTTGGCACGGCAGATCAACAGTCGGCTCGGACCAATCGGCGTTTTGATTAACAATGTGGGTGCCTCGACCCGGCGGGCCGTGATTGACGCCGAACCGGACGAATACCGGCGGCTGTTTGAAATCAATTTCATGTCGGCCGTGAATACGACGCAGGCCTGTTTGCCGGATTTGGTGCGCCAACGAGGTTCGATCGTCAACATTGGTTCCTTGGCGTCCAAGACCGCTTGGCCCTTGATCGCTCCGTATTCCGTGGGCAAAGCGGCTTTGGGCGCCTATACCCACCAGTTGCGATTGGAATTGTCTCCCCGTGTCCACGTGATGCTGGTTTGTCCAGGCCCGTTTCTCCGATCGGACACCGGCGTTCGTTATGGTGATACGCAGAGGTTGCCCTTGGCGGCACAATTGCCGGCCGCCGGTGCGCGCGTGGCCAAAATTCGTCCGGATTGGTTGGCCCGCAAGATTTTGCGCGGCTGCGAGCGCAATCGGGCGGAATTGATCGTCCCCTTTCGGGCGCGGCTCTTGTTTGCCGTGGCGCAGATTTCACCGCGGCTGGGCGATTGGTTGTTGCGGCGGATGGCCGGTGCCGCTCGCGCGCACATGGACCCCGTTGATTTTTTTGAATCCGCACAGGACACTTCCCAAACGGCGCGGGAGGGCTTGGAATTGCATCAGCCGCCGGCCAATCTAGCGAAGTAACGTCGTTGGAACAAAACGACCGACGAACAGACCAATATATATCAACTTGTAACTCAACTATGGTCATGAATCCATTTGCTGAAGTGGCGCCGATTCAGTACGAAGGCCCGGAATCTAAAAACCCGTTATCGTTTCGTTGGTATCAGGCCGACGAGGTAGTCGAGGGGCGGGCGATGCGCGACCATTTCCGCTTTTCCGTGGCTTTTTGGCATGCCTTTCGCGGTACTGGTGCGGACCCGTTCGGTGCGCCGACGTTCATCCGCCCCTGGGACGACGGTTCCAACTCGCTCGACAATGCGCGACGACGGATCGAAGTCGCCTTTGACTTCATGTCTCGGTTGGGGGTCGAGTATTACTGTTTCCATGATCGCGACGTTGCGCCGGAGGGCAGGACGCTGTCTGAATCCAATACGCTGTTGGATGCGATGGTACCCGTTTTGGAAGAACACCAGCAGCGCACCGGTATTCGCTTGTTGTGGGGGACTGCCAATTTATTCAGTCACCCGCGGTATATGCATGGTGCCGCGACCAGTTGCAATGCCGAGGTCTTTGCCTTTGCAGCGGCACAAGTCAAAAAAGCGATCGAAGTAACGCAGCGACTGGGGGGGGCCGGATATGTGTTTTGGGGCGGACGCGAAGGCTACCAGACGCACTACAACACAGATCTCAAGCGCGAGAACGACCATCTAGGACGGTTTTTGCATCTGGCCTTGGACTTTGCGAAGTCCATCGGATTTGAAGGCTCCTTCCTGATCGAACCCAAACCTAAGGAACCGACGAAGCATCAGTATGACAGTGACGCCGCGGCGTGTATTAACTTTCTCCGCGCCTACGATCTGATCGATCACTTCAAGTTGAACATCGAAACGAACCACGCCACGCTGGCCGGCCACACGATGATGCACGAACTCGATTATGCCGGCGCGCAGGGATGTTTGGGATCGATCGACGCCAATATGGGGGACTTGCTATTAGGTTGGGATACGGACCAGTTCCCGACGGATATTTATTTGACGACCCAAATCATGCTGGTCCTATTGAAATATGGCGGCTTGGCTCCCGGGGGCGTCAATTTCGACGCCAAATTGCGTCGCGAAAGTATCGACCCGCTCGATCTGTTCTACGCGCACATCGGTGGCATGGACGCCTTTGCGCGCGGCCTGAAGATCGCCGCTGCCATCCGCGCCGACGGTCGCCTGGCCGACTTGATAAAGCAACGATACGCCAGTTGGGATAGCGGACTAGGTCGTGAGATCGAGCGCGGCAATCATGATTTTCAGACGCTCAATCGCTGGGTCTTGGAGCGGGGTGATGCTGCACCGAACACGAGCGGTCGGCAAGAATTACTGGAAAACCTGATCAATCAATTCATTTGAACGGGACCAAAGACCCACTCGACGCGGTCCCCGTCGGCCATTGAGGCGACGCCACAGCTTTTCTTGACTAACTCACCATTTATTCGGTAGGTCCAATTCGCCTGTCCGGGACCTCGATTGCGCACGCCCCCGATCGCGTGTACAAACACCGTTTCTCCTTCGCCGGTCCAATCGACCGACACCGTTCCTTCGGCCATCAGACGCATTAGTACATCGTGAACCGTTTCGCCCGAAAAAATTTCCATTTCGGTTTCGATATCGTCGAGAGCATCGCGGTTGCTGCGGTCGTCGCTGGCCGCAATCGGGCTGCCAACAGTCGCGTCCACGGAATGGTCTGAGAATCGAATGACGAGCTTGACCCGAATCTTGGACAGCGGTTTGTCGGAACTGTGGATTGGAACGCTCGATGGACGGCAACCGACCAGCAGGGTCACGGCAACCACAAGTATCGTCAATGAGCATCGCGAACGATGGTCAAGCATCGCTTATTCTCCGCATCCACAACATTCCGAATCGGCTTTCGGCCACCCCTCGCGTCTTCGGATCAACGTAACACGATTTCCTTGGGTATTGAATTGGACCTCGTCCATGAACGATTTAATTAACAGCAGCCCCC
>JACTND010000085.1 GCA_014584305.1 Planctomycetota bacterium
GTCGGCGGTCATCACGTCACGCACAACCTTCGTCGGTGCCGCCGTCATCAGCTCCCGCAGCGAAACCACGCCCAGCATGGCGGACAACGGTTCATCTTTGTCGGCCACGCGGAAAGCGTTGCTCAGAGCCACAACCCAATCGCCTTGTTCTCCCACGGGTTCCTCCGCCAAAACGAAATAATGCGGTGTGGCGGCTTCAATCTTGAGCAGCGCCAATTGGACCGTCCGATCGCGCTTGAGAACCGTAGCCGAATAGGCATTGCCGTCAGCCAACACGACGCGCACTTGCGTCCCTTCCAAAAACACACCCTGAGTTGTTACGATCAATCCATCCGGTGAGACAATGATCCCTGACGCGTAGGCTTCGACGCGTCCAGCCCCAGCGCCGAATACCTTTACCAATCGTTGTTGATTCGCTGTAACCAATTGCGTTAACGCCGATTCGTTATCGGCAATATTCGGCTGCCCGTAGATCAGAGGAGCTCCGCAGACCGAAAACAAAAGCCAACTCAGCCAGATGCGGCAAGGATACCAAACGGTGGCCATGGAGTAATTCATTCCTTCGCACCGATTTCTATGGGTTCCGATAGCAATTGCCACTCGCGTAATCTCATTTCAAATTGTTCGGTTTCCAGCAAGGAACGAATGTGCGTACGGCGCGATGGCAACTGCCAACCGTCGCAATTCGACCACGCGGCAAACGTCACACCTCCCGCCGTACGATCGCAATCTTGATCGGGAGCCATTTTGGTAAGCTCTATCCGATGGATGTTGCTCATTGGATTCAGGCCGGTCAACCAAGCGAAAAACCAATCGCGATCAGGGTCCACAAATTTCAGTCGAAACGCCGGCAGTCCGGCCGCCTTATCACTCCCCTCCAACGTCTCCGTCCCCAAAACCATGCGATACTCGGGAATATTTACCAACGCCAAGCCCCAGGTGGCGTTGATCTCCCATACCAATTTGGCCTCGGCCAACGTCAGCGGTCGTGTCGCTTCATCGACGCGCGTAAAATGGCCTTGTCCGTCGAACCAAAACGTTCGTCGATGACCCGTATCATGCCAATCCAGTTGCCAGCGACCATCCTTCAGCAGCGTCGTTTCGGCGCGACCGACCACCTGTCCATCGCGCAGCAGGTCGTCGTTGATGCAAACTCCTGCACCGCGCGCATCTCGCTCGGCATCACTGGCCCACAGGCGTTGCCACAACCATACGACGTACTGGCGATTGACGTCGAGTTTGCGGACCTTGCCCTGTTCCGCGGACAAGAGCGCCATCATCTCTTGTTGCAATTCTTGTTGACGCCGCTGCCGTTCATCGGGCGGGCCTTTCTCGGGCGGTTCATTGCGCGGAGGCTGGTTTGGCCGTTGGTAGGGCAAGCCCAGCAAACGGGAGACGATCGTCCGTTCGGTGCCGTCCGATTTGCGAACAGTCAACACGGCGGGCCAGCCTTCGGGCAGAGTGCATATCAGATTCAGAAATTGGTTTGCAGAAACGATCGGTACACCTTCAAAGGCCAACAGTTCATCCCCCAAACTCAATCCCCCTCGCGCCACCGGAGCGTCTTCGTTGATTGTCGTGCACAGGACGCGCCCGCCATAAGGACCAAAGCTGGCATCGAGCGTCCCGTGGCGCGCCAGTTTGGTGGCCAGTAGGTCGGGGAGAAAGTTGATCACTTGATTGGAGGAAATCGCGTAGCCCAACCCGACATTGACGCGCCCGCGGTCGAGAAAACTCGCCCGGCCGTTGATACCGATAATCTGGCCGAACCGATTGAACAGCGGACCACCGGAGTTTCCGGGATTGATCGAGCTGTCAATTTGGATGCAATTGCCGTACACCAATTCATTCTGTCCCGCACCGGATTGAAACCGTTGCACGCCGCTGACGATTCCCAGGGTAATTGTCGGTGCGTGATCCTCGCTCAGCACGAACGGGTTACCCATCGCCATTGCCCAATCACCTACGCGGACCAAGTCCGAATTGCCCCAATGGGCACAAGGAAACGACTCGCGACCGCGCAAATGAATGACGGCCACATCCCCGCCGGGATCGGAACCAATTAAATCCCATTCGTACAACTGTCCGTCAGCCAGGCCTCCCCATCCGCGCACGCCCGCACCCATAATCACATGGTGGTTGGTCACCGCGATACCGCTGGGGTCGATGATCACTCCCGAGCCTCCCCCTTGGCGGTCCCAATCGTAGATCGCGACCACGCTCCCCATCACCGAATCAATCGCCGCGATCCGTTGTTCTTCGGCCGATCGAATTCGTTGCCACTCATCGGCACTCAGCGGTTGCGCAAGCGCCGTCGCTGTTCCACAGGCCCAGGAGCAAGCCGCGAGTAGGGCCACTGCGCAGACGTTGCACGCAACTTGGATGACATTTCTCACTGAGTCGCAGTTCTTGGCCCCTTCGACACGCGATTTCGCCACGGGAGGAATCCACGCTGCGCGGCGATATTCCGCGCTGCTGCGCGGCGCGCCAAGGACATTCGCAACCCACGATCGGGGCCTGGTATTGCACCGTTTCTTCGACAACGACGTCTCCATGATATGCTTAACTTCCGGACTCCAACTCCAAGTTTACCGGCTGGGCGGGTGGAAGTCGAACCAGGGCCTCCCAAACAGCGATCCCTAACGCCACAATCAACAGGATTCCATTGATCGACGTCACAACTTGGAACGGCATTCCCGTCAATTGGAAACGCTCCATAACAAATTGCGCCGAAAGGTAATTCATCATCATGAACGCGAGGAGCACAAACACGATGACTCGTTTGGTGGACGACATTTCTGATCGCCACGCCGACGTGTTGCAACCAAGGGCGATTATCACCGGGATCAGAATCAGGGCGTCGTAGTAGTGGTGATAGACCGTCACGAGGATGGCCAGACACGCAATCAACCCCGACAAATCGGTCGCCGTCCCCGCGCGGCCATCGGCAGACAACTTCCACAACGCCAATGCTGGCAGCGTTATTAGAGGTACCATCGCCAAGAGGTAAACAATTTCCCCCGGATTCCAGTTCAGCCACTTGGCCACAATCGCCATCGCGTCGATCCGCGTCCAACTGTTGATCGGCATCTCATTCGGATCGTCGAGGTGTAGCCCTTGGGCCAGCCGCACATCGGCTATGAGTTGTTCGGGCGAATGGAACTGGAGCAACCAACCGACCGCGGCGGCATTGGCTACCGTCACCAAGAGCACGCCAGCAACCAACGTGCGCCACTGGCGCCGTGCCGCCAGCACGATTGCCAAGGGAATTGCATAGGTCGGTTTTAGGCAGGCCAGAAGCATTGCAGGAGCAGCCACCGTCGGGCGATGCGCAAATTGCAGCGTGAGGATCGTTCCGATCGCCAGCAAAAACGTAAAGTAACCCGTAAACAGTGTCGCATAACCGCCGCGCGAAACGACGACGAACGCGGCCGCCGCCATGGTGGCGTTAATTGTCGGGGGGAGACCAGCACACCGCGCGGCCAGCCAACCCAACAACACGGACAGAGCAAGCAGGAAACCAAAATGCACCACGGCGGCATGGGGCAGGTCTAACAACGTGTGTAGGTGCAAGACCATGGTCAGCGGCGCAAAAAAAGGGATCGGTCGCGCAACCGGGTATTGCTCGGCATATTCACGGCCGTAGGGACTAATTCCTGCCCGGTATGCCGCTGCCGGAAAATAGATGCCGTTGTGAAAATCGCAAAACCCCTGCCGCGCGCTATCGAACGGCCCAGGCTGTTGGTACTTCGAATACGCGCGGAAGCCAATCGCCGCAACGGCCGCCAGCCACAGCGCGCAAAACACGGCTCCCCACCAGGGCGAATGCCAAGGATTGAACCAACTTGCGTCCAATAGTTTCCGATGCATCAATGTATTATGATCGAACGCCGGAAATCGGACAGTCAGGTACTTGGAAGCTCGGCAACCACATGACCGAAGAGATGCGAATTCGATGGCATGAGCACACCGTCCACCGGCCGCGCGGTTGCGTCGTGTGGTTCACTGGCCTCAGCGGCAGCGGCAAGAGCACTGTCGCCAATGCTGTTGACGCTCTGCTTGACGCGCGGGGAACCACGAGCTTTGTTTTAGACGGAGACAATGTTCGCCACGGATTGAACGCCAGTCCGGCCTTGCTAGAACCTCGGCATGGCAAAGCGTTCGCCGAACGGTTTGGACTAGGGTTCTCCGCCCAGGACCGCGAAGAGAACATCCGCCGCATCGGCTGCGTGGCCGAATTGTTCTGCGCCGCGGGAGTGATCGCGTTGACGGCCTTCGTCAGCCCCTATCGCCGCGATCGGCAGTTGGTCCGCGAACTGGTGACGGCGCGGGGTTCGGCCGAGGACTTCATAGAAGTTTTCGTGGACACGCCGCTGGAAATTTGCGAGCAGCGCGACCCGAAGGGGCTCTATCGTCAGGCCCGGGCAGGGAAACTGCGCGGCATGACCGGGATCGACGACCCCTACGAAGCACCGGAGCGTCCTGAATTAACGCTGCCGGGGGGCGTCGAGCCGCCCGGCGTGCTGGCCCACAAGGTCATCGACTATTTGTTGCGGCTCGGCAAGCTGAAAATGGATACGACAACCACCTCGAGCAAACGTTCGGGCGTTTGATGATTGCGCGCGTCACCGAGTCGCCTGCGAGAGCACAAGTTGAAAGTTCGCACGTTATGGACCCACGACAATTCCTGGCAAGCCGCACGGCTGAAATGCAGCAGCAGATTGAAACGCTGTGCAACATCAACTCCGGTACCTACAACATCGCGGGCGTCGAGCGGGTGCAAAATCAGTTGATCGAGTGGTTCGCTCCGTTGGGAGGAGACATGCAACGCGTTCCGTCCGCCGGACAATTGCTGATCGACGACCAAGGACGAACGGTTCACCAAAACTTAGGTCCAACGCTGGTCATTTCGAAACGGATCGAGCGGCGGCCGCGCGTCCTATTGTGCATTCACTGCGATACCGTCTTCGGGCCGGATCATGATTTTCAGAAATGCAGGCAACTGGATGCCAATGTGCTCAACGGTCCGGGAGTCATCGACGCGAAAGGGGGCCTGATCGTCATGCTCCACGCGCTCCTGGCGTTCGAACAGAGCACCTACGCGGAGCGGATCGGTTGGCAAGTTGTGATTAACGCTGATGAAGAAATCGGCTCGCCGGGAAGTGTCGCCACGCTGCATGCGTTGGCCCGCGAGGCCGATTGGGGGCTCCTGTTCGAGCCGACGATGCCCGATGGCAGCATGGTTTCATGGCGGAAAGGATCCGGCAATTTCACGTTGGTTGTTCGGGGACAAGCAGCCCATGCGGGGCGCGATTTCGCCAAAGGGCGCAACGCCCTCGTGGCCCTCAGCCGACTCCTCGTCGCGATCCATGAACTCAATCAACCCACCCATCCGGACTGGGGCGACGTGACATTCAATGTCGGCCGCGTCGCCGGCGGGGGAGCGGTCAACGTCGTTCCCGACTTGGCCATCGGTCGAGTCAATATTCGCGTCCGTACCGCGGCGCAGCAGACATGGGCCGAAGCACAATTGCGGCGGCTGGTCGGGGAGGTGAGCGGGGACGGCATTCACGTTGCGGTCCATGGCGAATTCAGCTCGCCGCCCAAGGAGATTGGCAAGCGGACCGAGCAACTTCAGCGCCTGATCGAGTCCTGTGCCGCGGAGTTGGGTATGCCGATCCAGTGGAACGGCTCCGGAGGGGCCAGCGACGGCAATAAATTTTCTTCCGTGGGTTTGGCGAATATCGACACGTTTGGCCCCGCCGGAGGCGAGATTCACAGCGACCGCGAATTCCTGCGACTCGACAGCCTAGTCCCTAGCGCCCAGCTTGCCGCCGCAGTCCTTGTGCGACTCGGCGACGTATAGGGAAAACCAACTTGAAGCCGGCGAACGCCCCCTGACCGTGCTGTCTCTGGTCCTAGAAATGGCGTTTAGGTTGCTCTAGCGCTGCCGCGAATTGCGCGACGACGGGGCGGTGGGCCAAGTGTCGATTGACGTGCGGGCGTTTTTGGACCAGCCATTGTTGGGCTGCCTCGGCGGACAGGCATCGCGATTTCATGAGCCAACACAAGGCGATTGTCGCGCTGCGACCGCGACCGGCTTTGCAATGGACATACACGCGGCGGCCGGCCGCCGCGTGGGCCTCGATGAAGGCCATGGCGCGCTGGACGTCTGCTAGGGTTGGATGCACAAAGTCGATGGTCGGCAGGTGCAACTGTTCGATCCCGAACTTCCGGTACAGATCCAGCGGCCCAGAAAACTCCTCACAGGTATTGACGACGGCGCGGATTCCCTCCGCGGCCAAACGTGGTACGTCGCGCCGCAAGGGTCGGGCGCCCAGGACCACGTATTCGTCGATTGTGCTCCACCAAGGTCGGACGCGCAAGACTCGGCCGAGCAAGACATTCCAGGCGAGTGTGGGGTAAAGGACACTCCGCGCGTACAACCACTCGCTTGACGGCATGGTATTTCCGTTCGTTGTCCGTATTGCCGGCCGCGAATCCGAGACCTGGCGGGTGCCCATCAATCCTCGGGAACGGAACCAAAATCCCGTGCTTAAGGACTTTGCCCGGCGTAAAATTTCGCTATTATATTTTTTTCGTCCGGCTTGGCGACCGAGCGACCACTTTCGTTACCGGGAGGTGACAAACCAAAAAGATGATCGATCCCATTGAAGCCCGTTGGTCCCCCCAAGACGCTGCGGAATTGTACAACATCGAGCGCTGGGGGTTGAATTACTTCACCGTGGACCAGCATGGTTACGTCGTGGCGGTCCCCAAAGCCGACGGCAGCCGCAATATCCGGCTTTTCGATCTGGTCGAACATTTTCAGGAAAAGGGGAGTGCGCCACCCATCTTGTTGCGGTTCCCCGGGATTATTCGGCGGCGAATGGAAGAAATCCATCACGCCTTTCAAGCCGCCATCCAGAATTTCGGGTATGAAGGGAGTTATTCCTGTATCTACCCGGTCAAGGTCAACCAGCACTTGGAGGTCGTCCAGGCCGCCATCACCTCTGGGCGTCCGTTCGGCGGCGGCGTCGAAGCTGGCAGCAAGGCCGAATTGCTGGCGATCATCGCTATGTCGGACAACTCCACTCCGCTGTTGTGCAATGGTTTCAAGGACCCGTCGGTGATCGAGATGGCGATTCGGGCGGCGCAAATGGGTCGCGACATTACCATCGTCATCGAGAAACCGAACGAAGTGCAGTTGGTGGTCGATTGCGTCCACCGGCTGGGAGTCAAACCCAAGTTGGGCGTTCGCGTTAAGTTGTCGGCGCGCGGCGCTGGACATTGGCAAAGTTCCGGCGGATCGCGCAGCAAGTTCGGTTTGACCGTGCCAGAGTTGGTGCGCGCCGTGGAAGAATTGCGCGAGCACCAATTGCTGGACAATGTCCACTTACTCCATTTCCATCCCGGCAGCCAAATCACCAACGTTCGCAAAATCAAATCGTCGATCATTGAAGCCACGCGAGTTTATGCCGATTTGCTGAACCTGGGTGTGCCGCTGAAAATCATTGACGTCGGTGGTGGGTTGGCCGTGGATTATACGGGATACCGCAACCGCGAACCGTCCAGTATGAACTACACGCTGCAAGAATATGCCAATGACGTGGTCTATTACATTCAGATGGTCTGCGATCAGGAAGAGGTGCCCCATCCGCGGATCTATTCCGAAAGCGGCCGGGCATTGGTAGCGCACCACAGCGTGTTGATCGTCCCGATCGTCGGCACTTCGCAGAACCATGTGGCTCAATCGAGCGTTCCGCAAATCACCCTCGAAGACTTAGAAGTGGCCCCGCTGGCCGAGTTGCATGGTATCCTGGGCGAAATCGCGGAAAAGAACGTGCTGGAAAGTTTTCACGACGCCCAAACGGCGATGGAGATTGCCTTGCAAATGTTTGCCAACGGCAGTCTCACCTTGGAACAGCGCGCCAAGGCCGAATGGATGACCTGGTCGATCTGCGTGAAAATCAACGACTTGTTGGATGATCTGGAATTCGTACCGCGCGAATTGGATGAGCTGCGACTCAATTTGTCGGATACCTACTTCGCCAACTTTTCGTTGTTCCAAGCGCTGCCGGATGCGTGGGCTTTGGGGCAGCTCTTCCCGGTAATGCCGATTCATCGCCTGCACGAGCGGCCGACCAAGTACGGCATCTTGGGCGATATGACGTGCGATTCGGATGGCAAGATCGATTGCTTTATTGGCGACAGCGGCGAGCGTCGTTGGTTGCCGCTACACCAATATGTCGAACAACAACCGTACGTCTTAGGTATCTTTCTGGTCGGCGCATACCAAGAGTCGCTTAGCGACGATCACAATCTGATGGGCAAGTTCCATATTCTGAACGTCGATGAAGACGACCCGTTCAACAAATCCCACTTGATTTGCGGTTCCACGTTGCGGGAAGTGTTGGAGCATGTGCATCACGATTGGCCTTGGATGAGCAATCGCTTGCGACGGTCTGTGTATCAAGCGTTGGAAGATCAACGCATCAATACCGATTTGGCCGAGGAACTGTTTTCGTTCTTCGAGGCGATGGCCGAGCGGTACACATACCTAACGGAGGAAATCAGCGAACCGGCGATCGTCGGTATGGCGTGAATCGTCGGGAGTGGTTGGCACAATCTCACTGGCGGGTCATCGGCGGCATAGGCTTTCTCGGATGTGTGGCGAAACGGTAACGTGTGAATTCGGCAACGGTTGTTGGTTGTTTAGCCAGACCCGCCCCGCAAATTCGTTGATTAACAATCGGTTTGGTATTTAGGCTTGGCTGTCGGTGGAACCATGGCCCCGCATGGACGGGAATGGGGCCTCGCCTTCCCTTGACACGCATAGGAGTACGGATATGTCAGGACCGCTCAATTCATTGCTTGGTTGCGGAACACAGTTGTGGCTCGACAGTGTTGATCCCAGCTTGGTCGCGGAGCAGGCGCCGTGGGGAGTGACCGGTGCAACGTCCAACCCAATCATCGTGGCGGACTTGATCAAGTCTGGCCGGTTTGACGATCGTCTGGCAGCTTTAGCCCAAGGTGGGCTGAGCGACGAAGAGATCGCTTGGTCGTTGACGGACGAACTGGTGTCTGGGGCGGAGCGCATGTTCCTGCCCGTTTGGGAACAGACTCGGGGCGATGACGGTTATGTCAGTTTTGAACTCGATCCGCTGCTCGAAGACCCGACCCGCGACATCGACCATGAGCTGCGCGTCGCCCGCTATGTTGAATTGGGTCAGCGCTGGTCGGCGGGCCACCCCAACCGGATGATCAAAGTCCCAGCGACGCCGGCGGGAATTGCCGCCTTGCCGTCCTTGGCGCGGGCTGGCGTCCCACTGAACGTAACATTGATCTTCACGATGCGACAGTACGAGGCGGCGCGGGATGCGATTTGGCGCGGCGCGCATCCGCGTGGCGACTTATCGACGTTTAAGAGTGTCTATAGCATTTTCGTTTCCCGAATCGACGTTTATACCAAACGGCAGGTCCCTGGTTTATCGGCTCAAGCTCAGGGCCTGGTGGGTATCGTCAATGCCCAACGCATCTGGCGATCGAATGCCGCGTTTTGGGGCCAGCGGCCGACGCCCCTGCGACAACAAATCGTTTTTGCAAGTACCGGCGTCAAGGACGCCACCGAGTTTCCTTGGAAATATGTTGCGGCGCTGGCCGGCGCCGATATTCAGACCAATCCCCCGGCTACCAACGACGCTGTTCGCCTGTCGAATCAACAATTTTCGCGCCAAGTGGATCAGCTCCCCGCCCAGGAAATTCTGGACGATATCGATCGATTGGTCGATGTGGAGGCGTTGGAGCGCGAATTGATGGCTGAAGGAATAGACAAGTTTGTGCGCCCGCAACTCGATTTGCTGGAGTTAATCGCCAAAAAGCGCCGCGAATTACCGCAACTTCTCCAGCAGACCTAAGAGCCGATTTCCATCTGGGCAATCAAAACCCACAGCGTTAGAAACGGGCAGCCTTGTTTTCCTCGCGTGCACTTCGGGTTGCGATTGTTTTTGGCCAGCCGTCGGGTGCATTGGCTTTGATAACGACTGATTGGCGGAGCGGTCAACGAAAACGTCGTGGAGCGCTCCCTGATCCAACGGCATCGCCAATCGTGCCGGCGATTTCGATTGTCACCTCTAAGGTTGGTTTCGCCGCAACCCGAGTCGAGCGAGGGCCTCCTGGATGTGCGAGAGTTTTTTGGCGATGAACTGCGTATCGCTACTTTAGCGCAACCTGCTGCGTATAATCTGGGTGATGTCAGTTCAAGAAAAATCAGATATTGTTGTCGTCGATGAGTTGGAGCCTTGTCCCTACTTGCCGGATCAGGTCGCCCGGATGCCGTTACGGCTGCCCATCAAGGCCATCGAGCCGCGCGAGATGGATCGCTTGATGCAGCAAGGTTCACGGCGGACAGGCGAGTTTATCTATCGGACCAATTGCCCCAACTGCCAAGCCTGTGAGGCCATTCGGCTAGATTGCCGCCGATTTGAACCGAGCGCCAGTCAACGCCGGGCCTTGCGGCGCGGCGCCGCCTTTCGTCAATGCGTTGGGCCTTTAGTCGCAGATCGCCAGCGTGTGGATTTGTTCAATCTGCATCGCCGCGCGCGGAGGTTGAATCGCTCCGATCAGGATATCGATGTGGACGAATACCATTGGGGTTTTGTCCGCAGTTGTTTCCAATCCTTCGAGATGTCGTACTGGCTGGGAGAGCGGCTGGTGATGCTGGCCGTCTGCGACCAGGGTGAGTCCAGCCTGTCGGCGGTGTACACGTTCTACGATCCGTTCATCCGCGGGCAAAGTCTAGGGACCTATTCCGTGTTGAAACAAATTGAATACTGCCGTCTGAAAAAAATCCAGTATCTCTACCTGGGGTATTTTATTGCCGAGTCCCCGCCGATGCGTTACAAAGCGCAGTTCTTGCCGCACGAACGATTGCAACGCGGCAAATGGATTCGCTATGATCGAGTACTCAGCGATCGCGCTGAATAGCGTTGTTCGTTGCTGAGTATTCAATGGTCAGTTGATTGAATCGGTCGGAAAATTCCAGATGGAACGGTAATCGGCAGTGTTTTCCAAATGGGCCATCATGTCCTGTTGCTCGCTGAACAGGTTTCTCAATCAACCAGTATTCTGCGGTGAATTCTCGAACAGGATGTTTCGTATGATGCGATTGATTTTGGACTGTTGGCCCCGCCCGCAATTCGCAGCATGTATTGCTCTCGTATTGACAGCGGTCAGTTTGGGAGTCCTTAGTGCCCAGGATGATACGCCGGGGGCGGCCAATTCGACGCGAAAAATTCGCGTTCGCCCCGGACCATTAGCATCAAAGATCGGGACGGGAGTCGCGTGGGAATCCTCGTTGGATGCGGCACTGAACAAATCGGTTGAATCGGGGCGACCGGTTTTCTGGTATATCCCGAGCGTTCCTGAGACGTTCATGGACCGCAAAGTCGAAATCGATCGCTACATGATGGCGGGTCCATTTTCATGGCGGGCGGTCCGCGCGATTCTCGATCATCATTTTGTCGCGGTAAAGGCTGTCCCCACCCGCCAAGAGCAAGAGCGATTCGGACTTGTCCGATACGATTTCGTCGAGCCCGGGTGTCTGATTTTAAGCAGTGATGGCGAAGTCCTGAAACGAATGGATCGCCTCACGACCTTGCATCCAACATGGTGGCTGGCGGCATTGAAGCCGTTCGCTCGGGAAGACGTTCCACCCATACAATCCCGTCCGGAAATCGCGGCGGCTTGGCAGCGAGTCGCGCACCGCGATTTGGGAACGAACATGTCGTCGGCGCCCAACGATTGGCCGATTCCTGATCGCGTGGAATGGGAATGGCTGCGTGGCGTGATGCTGTTTCGCTCCGGAAAGCACGAGCAGGCCACCGATGTGTGGCGGGCGGCGAGCGAGCAGTTTCCCGATGACCCCTTGGCATGGAAACTGGCAGCCGAAGCCGAAGGGTTCGGTCCGTTTGTGCGCGGGTTTGAAGTCTATGACGTCTTGCCAGAGCAACTATTGCAGGCAGCGGCCAGCGAGCGAGCGCTAACCAGCGCGGCGCCCGCCCAAATCTATCCCGAACCCGAAGTGTGGGAACGATCGGTTAGCTACTTATTGGCCATGCAGCGCAGCGACGGCGGATGGCGCGACAGCGATTATGATTTCGGCGGGACTGACAGTTTGCCGAACGTCCATGTGGCAGTTTCGGCCCTCTGTGGACTGGCGCTGATCGAAGCCGAAAAGAAATTGCCGCATCGGGCGGCGGAGATTCAGGCTGCCGTGGAGCAGGCCATCCGGTTTGTCAATGAAGCCTCCAACTATAATCGGTCCGATCGCGACGAATTGACTTGGGCTCTTGCCTACCGAGTGCAATTCCTCGCGCAAGCGTGTGTAACCCGGCCAACGCTGCGCGCCGACTTGCAATCAGCCGTGCGCGACCTTGAGCAGTTCCAGTCGCCTGCCGGTGGGTGGTTTCATGAGTACCGCAATCCGTTCGTGTCCGGAACGGCGCTGGTGGCGCTCGCCCATGCGCGCGACGCGGGCGCCGCAATCGATGAAGCTCAGTTGAACAAAGGATTACAATCTCTGCGCGGGGAGCGCATGGGGAACGGCGCCTTTCCGTATTCGTCGGGACGGGGTGGCGGTGGAGCGCGCGAGGGGCGATTGGTTGACATTCAAGCAAGTGTGGGCCGTATGCCCATTTGCGAGTTGGCATTGTGGCATTGGGGCGCTTCGGAACAGGACTTGCTGGAAGCCTCGGTCGCGCGGAGTTTGGAATACCATGCGTTGTTGCAGAAGGCGCTCAAGTATGACGACCACACCGACCACATGGCCTATGGCGGCTTCTTTTTCTGGTACGGCGTCTATGGCCGCGGGTTGGCGATCGCGCTTTTGACGGACGCGCCGCGGCGGACGGCGTTTGCCAGACAACAACGCGAACTCATACTGGCTCTCCCGGAAATCGACGGGTGCTTTGTCGATTCGCACGAATTGGGACGCTGTTATGGAACCGCGATGGCCCTCTTGTCGTTGGCGTTGTGCCCTTGATTCCGTCACCGCACGATTCGATCGGTTTTCCCCGGATTATTTGGGACGGAAGGCAACCAGTCGCTGCGGATTTGTTTCCCAAAACGGCCAGCCGAGCAGTTCCAGGCAATAGGGGACGGCAGGCATCACCGCGTCCAGACATTGGGTGATCGCTCGCGGACTGCCGGGTAAGTTGATAATCAGCGTGCGGCCGCGAATGACTGCGATCTGCCGAGACAAGATTGCGGTTGGAACGTGAGTTAAGGAAACAGCGCGCATCGCTTCGCCGAATCCCGGCATCAAACGATCGGAAACGGCGATGGTCGCTTCCGGCGTCACGTCGCGGACCGCCGGCCCCGTCCCGCCAGTCGTGACGACCAACGGCACATGATGCACATCTGCCAACTCCCGCAAAGTGGTTTCGATCACCGGTTGCTCGTCGGGAATTAGTCGCAGTAGAGGCGACCAGCGTTCCCCCCACACTTCGCGGAAATAATCATTGATCGCTGGACCGCTACGGTCTGCATATTGACCGCTCGTGGCGCGGTCGGAAATCGTGACAATGCCGATGGCCAGCTCGGTTTCAGTCACGTCAACGGCTCACGGTTCGATGATTATTGCTTTCTGACACCGGCGACAAACCCGGAGTCATGGCGGCCAACAGACTATGCCGCGTCAGATCGTTTCCGATGGGCGAAACGGCGATATGTCCTTGCTGCACAACCTGAACGTCGCACAATTGGTCTAGCGGCTTAGGGTCCGGATGGTTCGTTTGCCAATGGTACGGGCGGCGTTTTGGGTCGTGCCCCTGTTCGAAGTGAAAACCCATATTGTTGCAATTCACCGGAACGGTTCGGAATTCGCCGCTGCCGCGCGCCACGGCTGATTCGGGAATATTGACATTCAAAACCGTTCCCCGGAGATCGTGAGTCGTCAGAAAGTTTTCGCAGATCGGCCAAGCCAAACGAATGGCCGTCTCGAAATCGAGGTCATCCTGGCCGTCGGGCGCTTCCAACGACAAAGCGATCGATGGAATACGGTAGGAGGCTCCGGTCAAAGCGCCGGCCACCGTGCCCGAATGAAGCACATTTAGACCCACATTCAACCCGTGGTTGATGCCGCTGATCACCCAGTCGGGCTGGAATGGGCACAGCTCAAATAAGGCAACCTTGACACAATCAACGGGGTAGCCATTGATGGCGAATCCGCGCACGCCATCTGCCACTTGGACCGGTTTGTGAAAGATCGGTCGGCGAAAGGTGATCGATTGGCTGACGCCGCTCCGTTCATTGTCCGGTGCCACAACAAACACTTCGAATCGCTGCTTGAGATAATTGGCCAAAGTAACCAGTCCGGCGGCGGAAATGCCGTCGTCGTTGGTCAGCAAAATTCGTTTCGTCATGGGTCTTGCCGGCTGCTGCGAGTCTTCAAACTGATTGCCCTTTGGGGGTTGTGACCGATTGTAACCGGCCCGGCAAGATAGGCAAACGCCATGCGTGGAGTACAATTTCCGAATTGGTACCAAGCTCGTGCATTCCATCCCGCAGGATGAAGTACTCGGCGGTTGCCGCAAGCATCTGCCGGCTCGAAGCACTTAGTTTTTGATCATTGAACGTTTAAGGAATCGTTATCCATGCATTCGATTCAAATGGTGAAACGTCGTGTCGAAGTGGACGACGATTGGCGCGATTTGCGGGCGTTGTGGCAAATTCGCCCCGATACGACGTACTTGAATCACGGGTCGTTTGGACTGTCGCCGCAGCCGGTGCGCGCCGCCCGATTGGACTGGCTACAGAAATGCGACCAGCAGCCGATGGATTTCTACGTCCGACAGTTAGAGCCGGCCTTGTGGCGCAGCAGGCAGGCAATAGCTCGGTTGGTCGGAACAATGCCGGAGCACTTAGTCTTGACGGAGAATGCTACGTCGGCCATGAATGTGGTGGCCGATAGCTTTCCCTTGAAATCGGGAGACGAGATTCTGCTCAATGACCACGAGTATGGTGCGGTTCACCGGATTTGGAACCGTCGGGCGCTGGAAACCGGAGCGCGCGTGGTCAACTGCCGTTTGCCATTGCCCATCGAGTCCGCCGACCAGGTGGTCGATGCTTTAGCCGATGCGACCACGGTTCGAACCAGGCTGTTGGTCATCAGCCACATTACGTCGCCAACAGCCATCATCATGCCTCTGGACGAGATCACGCGACGGTTTCAGTCGTTGGGGATACCGATTTGTGTGGACGGCCCGCACGCGTTGGCCCAAGTCGATGTCCGTATCGACGCCAGCGGTTGGGACTTCTATACCGCCAGTTGTCACAAATGGTTGTGCGCGCCGTTGGGGACGGGATTTCTCTATGTGCATCCTCGCTGGCAAGAACATATCCGTTGGCCGATCCAAAGTTGGGGTCGCCTGCTCCCCGCCCTGCCCGAGCGGTGGGACCAGCAATTTACTTGGACGGGGACGCGGGACGCCAGCGGTTACCTGGCGCTAGCGGATGCCGTCGAGTTTATGGAGCGAGTCGGTATCGACGTGTTCCGGGATCGTTGTTGCTGGTTGGCTCGACAGTTTGAACAGCGGCTCATCGAGCGCACGGGACGCCTGCCCCTGGCGCCTTTGGAAGGCCAGTGGTACGGCACGATGTGTCACGTGCCGTTGAAACCGGGAGACTGGAGCACCTTGCAGGACGCGCTGTGGCGTCGTGAGGGGATCGAAGTACCGATTGTTCATTTCGACGACCGTTGGTTCGTGCGTGTTTCCTGCCATTTGTACAATACGACGGATCAAATCGACTGCCTCCTATCAGCACTACCCCGTTAGTGTCCCAAAACCTAAAGACTAGTTAAAAGGACAGGCATAATTGTCTGGGAACCGTGCGTTTTCGCACGTCTTCCCGGCAATTAGGGGTAAACCAGGCGGGAACAGACCAAGAGTTGGTGGAAATCCCCCCTCCAATAGGAGAGAACGGGGTTGCCGTATAAGCAACTTGATTTCAGCCCAGAAGATTTTCGGTGACGTCGCACACAGAGTAATCCGACCGAATAGCGGCTAATCGGCCTTCGGACGATAGTGCCTGTCCTTATGTTTTGCCTAGTGCTTGGTCAAAACCAGCTTCCGCAAAAAAACCAATTCATTGAAAGGAAAAGCCCCCAGAGTTAGCATCCTTAGACTACCCGGCCCTCCCCGACGTTTGTCAAATGTCACTTTTTTGAGGTAGAGGCGCTACGTCCGAATCATACGGAACGCATCATCGTGCGGTGCCTTGGCGATTCGACTAGTTATCACAAAGGTCAGCTGATGCCGACGGTCGTCGCACCTCAGGCAACGGTTCCCGAAACTCGGTAATCGGAAAGAAAGGTGTGGCCCTATACTGGTCGGCACGCGTTGTACGTAATAGTCGGGCGACGGAAACGTACTGCCAACTCGGCATACAACGATCATGGCGGCCAGAATTGCAGACGAACGATGACTACGACGACGGCGACTAAAGGCCATCGAAGCTGCCGAGTTATCAAGTGTCGATTTGATCCGACTGCCAATGCGCGCCTCCCAATCCCATTAGGGCGCCTGAGTCTAGGATTCCAGGTAGAATCCGAATGCTCAACAAACGAACTTGTGTGCCTCAAGAGTTCTCAATTGCATATAATGATTTAGGACAGGCATATTTGTTTGCCATTGTACGCTCGTCATTTCACGCCCCTCTGGGATGTTAGGGTTAAGCCAGCCCTGAAAAGCCAACATTGAAAGGTGCCACAGGATCAAACGATTGGCGAAATTATTCCGCCTCCTCAGACGTGGTCAGAGGCGAGTTGCCATGTGATGGTCTGGTGTCAGTACCAAACGATCACTCGGGGCGGTTGATGTCGATAGTCAATTCCAATGGAGCAGAAGAAAACTCTTCGCCGGGAACCAAGTAAATTTCGCCGTGCGTATCGGGTTGTTCGGCATGGACTCCATGATGACGGGCGAGTTCCAAAACGGCCAGAAAGACCCCCACCATGGCCGATTTGTGCATCCCTGGCGTGAATAGTTGAGAAAACACCACGCGCCCCTGTTGCACAATCCGCTGATGAATCCGCTGCATATAGACTTGGATCGGCGTCTCATCCAACACGACGCGCTCGGGTTGCAGGCGCACGTTGTCTCGCAACACTCGGCCGAAAGCGCTGACCAAATCCCACAATTCGATGTTGCGAATGGGTTGTGACGCCAAGTCGATCTTGCGCGGTGGAATGTCGTCTTGAATACGCGGGTACCGCAACTGCCATGAAGCCCCTTGTTCTTCGAGCAAACTTGCCGCGTCGCGGAATTCTTTGTACAGCAACAACCGGGCTACCAAGTCTTCGCGTGGATCGACATAAGGAGAATCCGGATCGTCCTCATTGGTCGGTAATGCCTGCCGCGATTTGATTTCGACCAACTGACTGGCGACATCGATGAATTCGCCAATGGAGTCGAACTCAATTTCCTGGAGTACATCCAAATACTCCAAGAACTGTTCTACCACCTGGGATAACGAAACGTGACTGATCTCGATTTCCTGGCGGCGAACCAAGAACAACAGCAGGTCAATTGGACCCGAGAACTCGTGCAACTTGATATCGAATGTCATGTTAGGCGACAGCCTATCCCATCCCAAGATTCGAGGCAACCCAAGTGCGTGAGCGGCGCGTTGACGATCCCTTGACGCGAATCCACTTGCCAACCAGGTATCAGCGACGTTATCTATTACATTCATGACTTCCAGCGATTACCCGCGACCGTCGGTCAGTGTTGATTTGGTGATTCTGCGCGCCGGGTCCAACGGCGATCGCGAAATCCTGTTGATTCGTCGCGGACACGAGCCATTTGCCGGGCAGTGGGCTTTGCCTGGCGGATTCATGGACATCGATGAAACGCTAGAGGAAGCAGCTTGCCGCGAGCTGATGGAAGAGACGGCCGTCGCCGTGGAACCTGGTGATTTATGCCAAATCGGTGCATTCTCGCGAGTCGATCGCGACCCCCGAGGCCGCGTGATCAGCGTCGCTTTCGCGACGTACGTGCCTTCGAAAACGCAACCAGTGGCCGGCGATGACGCTCGCGACGTCGCTTGGCACGCGCTTCGGCAATTACCACGCTTGGCGTTTGATCATAACGAAATCGTCGCGGCAGCCGTTCACTCTATCGATTGACCGCAGACGGAAGCCGAAAATAATCGCGAAGTGCCATCCAACGCGAACCGGGCTGTTGAAATCGGTAACAGCAAGCCTCGGCGAGTGAGAGGTGCCAGTCCCTCGCTGACGCTTGGGGTTACGATTTTAGCGACGTTTCTCAGTTTGGGCGCAGGCTTTCGAGCTGGGCGATCAGGAGCACTCCCGATCCCAGCAATGCGAACTCACCGTACGGTTGCATCGTATTGGGAGCTGTTTCTCATTCAGGCAAGGTGCAAACCTCGCAAACCACATAATCGGAAATTGGATTGCGCAGTTACCCTAGGCGGGTCAATCTGCCCGTTCGGAATATGCGACATGTAACGGCGAGAAATTTGGCTGACTGCCAGTTTTTCCTCATGTTCGCAGCTCCGATATGGACTACTCTTGAACGAGTCGTGGCTGTATTGCGCCTACGGCTGATCGTGTATTGAAGTATTTGGACGACAGGAGTCGAGTTCCCATGAGTGCATCACGGCTGTTTCGCACAGCGTTGATCGTCGGCACATTGATGTCGGTTTTAGGTTCCAACGCGGCCCACGGCGGTCCCCTGTTGGATTGGTTGCGCGGCAGGCGACCCTGCGCTCGGCCGCAACCGACGGTAGCCTGCGGTTTGCAACCCGGCCAATGCCAAACCACGTGCATGCAAACGTGTTCCCGTGTAGTAGTGAACTACGTCCCCTACACGGCCTATCGTACCTCTTGGGAACAAGTGCCGGTGACTCAGTACCGTCCGGTGACGAACACGGATCCGTGTACGGGCTGTACTGTCACGTGCATGAAACCTTGCACGACGTACACGTGGCAACAGAAACAAGTCCCCTATACGACGTATCGACCGGTCTATCGAACAGAGAATTACTCCGTACCAGTTACGTATGTAACTCCGACCGCACAAGCATCGCCTTGCGTGGGTTGCCAAGTCCCAACCATGAACAGTGGTTGCACGACTTGCGGCGTGTCCACACCGGGCCAAGCCTATTATGATCCGAACGGAAGTACGTTGGGTGCATCCGTACTTACTCCTTCGGGAACCCTCGACGCTACAGGTTCCTACGGCACCTTGCCTGGGGGAGCTTACCATCCGGCACCGTACAACATGTCGAGTCCGTCACCAGCCGATCTGCCTCCGACGCTCAATTCGGTGAACCCGCAATCGATGCAACGTCCCGTACTGGAACAACTGCAAGGTTTTCCTGGCGCGACGTACCCGTCAGCCCCCCGATTGCAAATGCCCGTCAACCAGCAGTATTTGCCCCCATCCCGATCGGTACCGGCTCAGACACTGGACAATTTGACAGTCGATGCAACTCCGATTCGCCAACGTTGGGACTACACGCCGGTACGGTTGGCCAGTTATACGTCAACGGCAGTGCCACAGACAGTTGCCGAGCCCGCACCGCCGGTCATTGAATACCAGGCGCAGCCGGTACGGAATCCAGCGCCAACCGCCAACCCGAACGTTAACGCCGGTTGGACAAACGTCGGCTGGTAATTCCTCTCCCTGCAATCGTACAGGTTGATTGGAAAGGCCATGCGCACTGCGCATGGCCTTTGTGTTTGTGCGGATCCCTGGCGTTCTTGTCGAAACAACAGGCGTCAACCTACAATCAGCCTTCGACCTGTGAATGCGATTTGACTTCGGATGGGGCCATTGTCCTGACCCAAAAGGGAAATCGTTCACGCCCGTAATAAGATTTTGGCCAGCTGATATGTATCTGTTGCTCGTCGGATATTGTGTGATCATCGCTGTGGCTTCGGTATTTGGTGGCTCGTTGCCCCAGTTTGTCCGGTTTACTCACCGCCGTGTTCAGTTCGTCATCAGCTTTGTGTCTGGCGTGATGTTGGGGGTGGCGCTGTTACACCTGCTGCCTCACGCGATCAGCGAACTTGGCCGAGTTTCGACCGCGATGATCGCCTGTCTGGCGGGCTTGCTGATTATGTTTTTTCTGATTCGCTTGTTTAACTTCCACAGTCATGATGTGGGGAGTGAATGTGAGCAGCACCATGAGCATTCCCAAGTTTGCCAGGGATTGCACGAACATCTGGCTGAGATTGAGCACCACCCTGGCCTCGGCGGGAAACAGATCAGTTGGTTTGGGCTGTGCGTCGGATTGGGATTGCATACATTGCTGGACGGTTTGGCCTTGGCCGCCGCCTACCAGGTCGAGATGAGCCATGGCCAATTAGCGGGATTGGGGACATTTTTGGCCATCGCTCTGCATAAGCCACTCGATGCGTTCGCGATCACGTCGCTGATGAAGGCTCGCGGCTGGAGCACGCGGCAACAGACGGTGGTCAATCTAGTGTTTGCCACCGTGTGTCCCTTGGGAGCATTGCTATTCGTCGTGACGTTAAACCAAAGCCTGGAATATCAAACTATCCTCCTGGGTCTCGCTTTGGCTTTTTCGGCAGGCGTATTTTTGTGCATTTCCTTGGGAGACCTGCTGCCAGAGGTTCATTTTCATTCGCACGATCGGATTTGGCTATCGATCATGTTGCTATTGGGAGTTGCCGTCGCGTTTGGCATCGAGCATTTGCCGGGACACAGCCACGATGCCCTCGTCCGCTAAACGATTGCGGCCAGTGGAAGAACGCGGGGCAGGTTCGTACTTCCGCGCACAGTCTGATGATCGCCCATGGCGCCCAACGAATTTGACCGCGGCGAGACGTCTGGCCACGAGCTTTGCCACCTGCGGGGAAAAACGAAAAATTAACGATCGCTGCAGTTAATTGACTGCGGTAAATTCGGTCCCTCCCACGTTACTTAGTCTGCCGTGTTCAATGGTCGTGCGGCTATCGTGGTGCATGGTTGCGCGGCGGCGGCGTTTTTTGGGAGTGGAAACAATGAAATTCCGTCTGGTTGTTGGGGCATTCAGTGCCTGTTGTTTTTTGAGTTTGCCATTTGCTGTCGCGCAGACGTGCCCCACGTCTGCTGCCCAACAGACGAGTTTGGCAATACATGATGACGTGAAGAAGGCCGATATCGTTGATACTGCGGTGGCCGCAGGCAAATTCAAAACACTGGCCGCCGCATTGCAGGCTGCTGGCTTGGTCGAGGCGTTGAAAGGCGACGGGCCCTTTACCGTGTTCGCGCCGACGGATGAAGCGTTCGCCAAACTCCCCGCGGGGACAGTCGAAGAGTTGCTGAAGCCAGAAAACAAAGAAAAGCTGATTGCCATCTTGAAATACCATGTAGTGGCGGGGAGCGTCAAATCCGACGCAGTCGTGAAACTGGATCAAGCCAAGACATTGCAAGGTCAAGATGTGACTATCTCGGTCAAGGACGGCAAAGTCTTCGTCGATGCGGCCGAAGTGGTGAAAGTCGATATCGAATGTGCTAACGGCGTAATTCACGTGATCGACTCGGTGATTCTACCGAAGTAAATTGCGGTGAACCTGGGCGCTCACCGAGAAAAGGCACAATAATGCCTTGAACTTCCGACGAGCGCAACCATTTCGCGCTTAGCAAGTCCGAAAAGCACGACGGCTGGCAACCCGCACAAGGTTGGCCAGCCGTTGGCACTTGCTTTTCAAGATTAGCGATTAGGAAGGGCACAACGTCTCGCACACTCGTCACGCCGCCAATTACCTATTTACCCCAATCCCCCTAAGCCAACATGGATTGAGGAGAACATAATAATGCCTGTCCTTTTTGCTTTTTGGTTTGGTGGCGGGAGGAATGCGGTCGACTGGATTTGAACCAGCACGGTATTACTACCACCAGGCCCTCAACCTGGCGCGTCTGCCAATTCCGCCACGACCGCGAATCCTGGTTGTTTCTCGGCGAAACTTGCAGGTTTGGCACGCCGTCAGTCTATCGGCCACCACACATTCGTCAAGGTATTTGGCTGCCGAAACGACATCCGGAGGACTCATAGGGAAGTTGGCTTTCTGTCAACGTGCTAGCCGCCTGGAACTGGCTGAAAACCCGAACTGCACCGCTGCGCGCCAGCAGACTTTACTTGCCCTTCTTCGGACCAGAGGAAAGTACCGGTAAATGAAATTGGGCTATGGATATCACCCCATTTTTTCTACAGTGTGCGACGCGCCAAGCCGCCTGCATGCACTGGCATTCGCCGTTGCCGTGGTTTGGCTGTTTTGAGGAGATTAGTTGTGAATTCATTCAAACACGCGATTGTCGCCCTGCTCTTGCTAGGCGTTTCGTATGGTGTTTATCAAGCGATCACGTTCCCCGATCCCGTCTTGGGGGGCAAGGATTCACTGGTGACCGACGGACTGGTGATTGAGAATGGCGACGTTCTCGGAAACGTTCATGCGGCGCCGTCGCAATTCTCGGCTTCGACAGCGCCGGTCGACAACGCGCAAGCTGGCCTGTCCCGACAATTGCCGCCAAACAACTCGTCGTTCGCTGGTTTTTCAACTGCCGAGCCCAATGGACGCGCACCCAATTCGTTCCAGGCGCCAACTAGCACGTCGAACCCTGTGTCCGCGCCTCCCCTTGCAGGAATGGATGGCGGCGAGTCACGGGGTTCAACTCCGACGATCCCCAATTCGAGTGGTTTTGGCCATCAGTCACCGCCATTACTTGGCCCTCCCCCCGTGATGACTTCTGATCAGAATTTTAGCTTAGCCGGTGGAGGGCAACCTTCTGGTGGCACGGTAGCTTTGACCGGCGGTGGTTCGACAACTGCTCCCTTGCCGCCGTTGGAAATGTCGTTACACGAGGCACACGCACTGGTGCGCGACAAGGATTTTCGCGGGGCGCTTCAGCGATTGACGCCCTATGTGCGCGACACATCGCTAACCGCAACCGATCGCGAAACGCTCTTGGAGTGGGTCGATGCATTGGCACTCAAGGTGATTTACTCGACCGAGCATCTTTGGTACCAGCCGCACACGACGTCGGCAGGGGACACGCTTGACTCGTTGGCGGCTCAGTGGCGGGTCCCGCCGCAGTTGATTTACTATATCAATCGCGCCAGTTTCGGCGCGCACGGCGACTTGACTGCCGGGATGACGATAAAGAAAGTGACCGGCCCTTTCCATGCCGAGTTGCCTTCAAATGGCGGCGAATTGACGTTGTACGTCGATGAATGTTACGCGGGCCGCTTTCGGCTCGCGGAAGCACTACCGCAACAGCTCCCCACCGGTGTTTTCACGATCGAGAAAAAGGAGATTGGCAGCCATCCCGCCGGCACGTACTGGATGGGGACGAACCATCTAGGAGTCTCTTTGCATGCGCCGGGATTTGGAACATCCGGGGGAATTGTATTTGCGCCGGACGACGCCCGCGATCTGTTCGGGATCCTGTCGATTGGATCACAGATTACGATTCGTTAGTCGGCTTGTGCGGGCTAGGAGATGTGCCCGCGCGGTGCCGCCCTCGTTTTGCTCCACGTTTCGGTTTTCCCTCTTGGACTCGATAGTCGGACATCGGTTCGCCGATAGCGTCTTTAACTTGGTTGATGCGGTCGCGGATCTTGGCCGCTTGTTCGAACTCCAATGCGCGGGCGGCCGCCAGCATCTCCTGCTCGAGTTCTTGGATATATTCTTCGGTGATGTAAACCGTCTCATCACTGCGCCCGACCAATTCATTGGCGCGGCGATGGGCTGCTAGTTGCGATTCGATGCTGGCCGCCACATGTTTTTGGATGGTTTGCGGAGAGATCCCGTGTTGTTGGTTGTAGGCCATCTGTAGTTTGCGGCGTCGCGAAGTCTCGGCCATCGCGTTTTTCATGGCGTCGGTAACTTTATCTGCGTACAGGATGACTTTGGCGTTGACGTTCCGAGCCGAACGGCCAATGGTCTGAATGAGGCTCGTCTCGCTGCGAAGAAAGCCTTCCTTGTCAGCATCTAAGATGGCGACTAAGGAAACTTCGGGCAAGTCGAGGCCTTCGCGGAGCAGATTGACCCCAACGAGTGCTTCGAACCGCCCGAGGCGCAAATCCCGGAGCAAATCCACCCGCTCGAAGGCATCGAGTTCGCTGTGCAGCCATTTGCAAGCAATCCCTTGTTCCGTCAAATACTCAGCCAAGTCCTCGGCCAAGCGTTTGGTCAAGGCGGTGACGAGCACCCGCTCGCCCACTGCGCGGCGTTGTTTGATTTGTTCCAGCAGATGGTGGACTTGGCCTCCCGCAGTGACCACCTCGATCTCCGGATCGAGCAAACCTGTAGGTCGCACCAGTTGTTCGACTACCTCCCCCTTGGTCTTTTCCAACTCATATTCGCCCGGCGTTGCGGAAACAAAAATCACGCGACGCACGCGGGCTTCCCATTCGTCAAATTTCATGGGCCGATTGTCGAGGGCCGATGGCAAGCGAAATCCGTGTTCGACTAAAGTTGACTTGCGGCTGCGGTCCCCGTTGTACATGGCCCGCAATTGCGGAATTGCCACGTGCGATTCGTCCACAAACAACAAAAAATCGTCATCGAAAAAGCTGTATAGCGTGTCTGGCGGCTCACCTGGAAGTTTGCCGCTGAGAGGTCGGCTATAGTTTTCGATTCCCGGACAATGACCGACTTGTTCCAGCATTTCCAGATCAAACCGCGTCCGAGCACTCAGCCGCTGGGCTTCCAAGAGTTTTCCTTGCTGGCGCAATACCTCCAATCGGAGCGCCAACTCTTCTTTGATCGACGCCAACGCCGCGCGAATCCTCGTCTCAGTCGTCACAAAATGTTTCGCCGGATAAATGAACAACCGGTCGTGCGTACTGATCGCTTCCCCGCTGATGGGATGAATGACCGACAATTGCTCGATTTCGTCCCCCCAGAATTCGAGTCGAAAGGCGTACTCTTCGTAGGCGGGCCAGACTTCCACCGTATCGCCGCGTACGCGAAACGTCCCCCGCTCGAACGCCATGTCATTGCGCTGGTATTGAATATCCACCAGCCGCGCCAGCACTTCGTCACGATCGACATGTTCGCCGCGTTGCAAGGCAACCATCATGCGGCGATAGTCGTCGGGAGAACCCAAGCCATAAATGCTGGAAACGCTGGCAATCACAATCACGTCGCGGCGGCTGACCAAGGAACTGGTAGTCGCCAGGCGGAGCCGGTCAATTTCTTCGTTAATCGAGGCATCTTTCTCGATGTAAATGTCGCGCTGCGGGATGTACGCCTCGGGTTGGTAATAGTCGTAATAACTGACAAAGTAATGGACGGCGTTGTAGGGGAAGAATTCCCGGAATTCACTATACAACTGGGCGGCCAATGTCTTGTTGTGCGATAAGACCATTGCCGGCACTTGCATTTGTTGGATCACGTTGGCCATGGTGAACGTTTTGCCCGACCCCGTCACTCCCAACAATATCTGATGCGATTTGCCGCCGCGCAATCCGCGCACCAAGGCCTCGATGGCCTGCGGCTGATCGCCGGCCGGTTGAAACGGAGCCACTAGCTGAAATGTCATCGCTCATCCTCGAGTGAACGCCGCTGCCATCGTAAAT
>JACTND010000151.1 GCA_014584305.1 Planctomycetota bacterium
TTGAGCGTAGGCACCGAGCGTCTCCCCAAGCATCGTCTCAAATCGCCGTTTGCCGGTAGCGGCATTGCGGCTCGTCCAGCGATCGATCACTTCCCAGCGCGCCAAATACAAGATGACCGCCTCGAAGGAAAAGGTAAACTGTTGCGCTTCCCGGTTCCAAGTCCGATAGTTGCTGGCAAACATCAACCGTTCGGCCTCGGTGGCGTTCCCCTCGTCCAAGGCGCGCTCAAACGGACCAATCCACGGATAGCGCCCAGACAAGTTGAATTCCGGTTCGCCAAAGTGGCGACGGATATGGCCCACCCATTGCCCCACACCGATCGGCGGCGGCAAGCCGGCGCGGCGGCGGCTGATGGCGCAAACAATGGTCCGCATGTCGAGCCGTGTTTGGATCACGCCGCGCAGCGTAGTATTCGAAATTTCCTGCATCAAACGCTCGTAGCTGGCCACCATTTCCTCGTCCGTGCGATTGACCGGCTGGCGATCCCAACTCATGAAGGCGTTGGCTTGTTCGATGACCTTGGCGTCGTCCGGATGGAGCATCTTCAATCGCTCATCCAACCGCGGTCGCGAGATCGGGGGCCGTTCCACCTCAAATCGCGGTGGCAACACCGGGAGGCTGGCGACTAGCGTGTAGTACATGCGGCTAGCCACCGGCACCGACCCCTTTTTCAATGATCGCGCGATAACGCGGCACCAGATACTGCAATAGCAACGTGGTAATCGTCTGATCCGTCAACTCGATTTGCACGTCGTCCTCAACGATCTGCACGTGAACACCCGGACTGGGGTCGTCCGAAACGCCGAACGTCAACCCTTCGCGCAAGACGTCTGCCGTCAATCCCAAGACGAAGGCTGCCAACGAACCGGGGCGCACTTGCGCCATTTCGGTGGCCAATTCTTCCTCGCTGATCTCGGTCGGCGGCAACAGCACATGGAGCTTTTCCGCCGCGCCGGGGGGCGGAACCGCCCGCCGCGCAATCTCCATGATCAACTGTTCCAAGAACTTGCGATCGGTCAGGGTGAACTGCACGAGCCGACGCAACCGCACTTTGAAATCCTCATAGAACGCCTCGCGCACGCGCAGGATCACATCGCGCATGGCCATGCGCAGCGCTTCGTGGCCGTGCTCGATGATCTTCTCCCTCTCGCGCCGCGCCGCCGCCACAATCCCTTCCGACTCGCGTCGGGCATCGTCCAGAATGTTCATGGCTTGCACGCGAGCATCGGCAATCAGGCGCTCCGCCTCGCTTTGTCCCGCGGCAACGCCTTCGTGCTGAAGCCGATTGATCAGCTCTTGCACTCCAGAAATTTGTTTGGTGTCCGTTGACATAACGCTTCCGTTTTCTCAATCTTATCCCGGCGTCGCTTGGGGGATGTTGCCCGACAAGACCAACGCAAAAATGAAGGCAAAGACCGCAAACCCTTCGACGATCGCCGCCGGAGCCACTGACAAACCAAAAATCTCCGGTTTGTGTTTGCTGACGTTGATCGCCGAAGCACAACACGCGCCTTGATACATGGCGCTGAACATCAGCGCCAGCCCGCAGAGCACGCCGATACCAAACAGGCCCGGCGCATTGGCCGTGGTTATTTCACCGCTCAAACTGAACATCACCACGATACCGTAAATAATCTGCGAGCTGGGCAAGGCCGACAAACCGACCATCCGACCGTACCCACTGTCGATATCCACCATCGCCCCACACGCGGCCTGCCCAGCTCGTGCGCAACCGACGATGCTGCCGATCGCCCCCAGCGCGGTCGGTGCAAACGCACCGATCCACCCCATTACTAAAATCAAATTATCCATGGATTAACCCGCCTTCTTGGAGAATGCGCGAAAGGGATAGCCCTCTTCCGTTAAACTCCAATTAAAAAACTCTATACAATTCAAACGCAATCCGTGGACCACGCCACCCATGATCCCCAACAACAAATTGATGCCGTGTCCGATGACGAATATCAAGATGGCAAATACCATCCCCAGGCCCGGAACTTCTAAGGCACCCTCCGCCAGGTTATTGAATGTCACCGCTAATTGAGCACTTGCCAAGCCCAAGGCAAATAGCCGCAGGTAGCTGAGAGTGTCGCCAAACGCTTTCGAAGCATTCAAGAGTGCCAAGAATCCGTCCACGAACCGCAAGATCCAATCGAGCGGTCGGCGCGACCACAGCGGGCGACTGCTGCTAAAGAGAAATACGGCCGCCAATCCGCCGATCAACATCCCCCATCCGCCCCGCAGAAATAGCGCCTGCACGGCATCCGGCGATTGGCCGGCCAGTTCCGCTAACCAATTCGCCAACCGGTTACTGCCGCCGCGCGTTACTCCGTACGACAGCGCCCCGATCAAGGCCACGGACCAGCCAACCGAACTGAGTGCCTGCCACCGCCCCCAATAACGCCAGGCGGTAATCGCATTGGCCAATGCCAAATGCAGAACACCAATGGTCAGAGCCAACAGCATCATGGCATTGCGATTCTCGAATAACGGCTGACCGTCCAGTTTGAGCTGGTAAGGCTCCAGCCAACTCGGCGTGTTGCCGAAAAAACTGCCGATCAGCAGGCCATAGACCACGGTCGCGACTACGATTGCCAGCAGCAAATGGCGCGCGGCACGGCCCCGCGCCGTCGCGCTCAAACGCGGCCAGAGCAGCGCCAATCCCAACCCCAACAACAGCCCGTAAGCGGCATCGGACATGATCATGGCAAAGAACAGGACGAAGGAAAAAAACACAACCCCGGTCGGGTCCCACGCGCGATAGGCGGGTGTCATATAGAACGTAACCGCCCCTTCCCCACCAGCAATCGACGGGGGATTTCTAAGGAGCGTCGGAGGCGATTCCGTCCATCCGGGTCGCTGTTCCATCAACGCCAACTGCTGCCGCCGACAGAATTCCCGCACCCGCTCCATTGCCGATCGCGGAGCCCAGGCTTGCAGGACAAACACGTCGCCCGTTTGCAACAACTTCAAGACGGCTTCGCGCCGCGCCAATTCATCGTCGGCGGCGTTTAGGTCGCGCTGCAATAACGACGTCCAACGGGTCAACGCCACGCGCTGCCAATGCAGTGTTTCCAACTCCTCGTCCACTTCGGCCAAGCGATGCTGCACATCGGACAGCGGGCGGCGGTCCAACACCAGCGGCCTCAGCGGTGACAAATCCGGTTCGTCGCGGCTGACGACCACCACGTACAAGAACTGCCGGTCCTCGTTGACGATTTGCCAAGTCCAGTCCTGGCCATTCAGCACGTCGCGCATGCGTTTAGGGACCTGGTAAAACCACAATTGCCAACCGGCCAACTGCTCCGCGGTTGGCCATTGGAAATCCCCCCACGGTTTGAGGAGTTCGATGTGATATTCCAGATGGTCGCGTTCCTCGATTAACGCTTCGCGCCGCGATTTATTTTCCAGCGCTTGCCAAGCCACCGCGCGGCAACCCCCTTCATCAGCATAACGCGTGTGTTGATTCGGATTCTGGACCGGCGCGCCGAACAGATACTTGAGCGCATCGTGCACCTCATTGCGCAGTTCATGATCGAGCGGCTCAAACTCGCTGCGGACCTGCAAGTCGATCAAATGCAGACAGCCTAGTTCTTGCAAGCCTTCGATCGTAGCGTCGCGCTCACGGGCCAAGCCGTAGATGGTCACCTTGACCAGTTTTTCAATGGGCATCGGAGACCTCTACCGCGCGGCCGCACCCTTGCCCTTGGCAATTTTCGACCGGACGACCGCCGCCCGTTCTTGATCGGACAAGAAGATCACGATCTTGCGGATGTTTTGTTCCGCGCGAGGGATGAGTACTTTCTCAAACAAGTTGACACGCTGGGTGATCCGCCGCGCCGCGTAGTCCAACCGCTGCACCCGTTCACGGCGGACCTGCAACCAAATACTCCACTCGGCCATTTGCTCCAAGCTGGCCACCAACAAATCGACCCAAAATGGCATCGCCAGCCGGGAATACTCGGTCACGTCGAAATCGACGGCCTGGGCCGTCGGCAACGACGTCCCCAGGACGTTCTCCTCGCCCAAGCGAACCTCGCGGACTCGCACCAAACTGGCCAGATTGCGTGTCGCCGCCGTCGAACTCCCCAACAAGGGAAAAACCTGCTCGACGCGCTGTTGCAGTTCCGTGAATCTCTGTTCCGCTTCCGACAATTCGCCCCGCGCTTTCTTCAATGCCGCCAACAACTGTTGGCGCTTCAAATCCAACGACGGCAAGAAGCGCTTGAACGTCTTGAGTTGATCCCGCTGCTGTTTCAGCGTGGTCTTGTTCAGAGCGAGTGCCATCCTGCGCTAAGCTCCACTGGCCGCCGCTGACCGAGGAAAATATTTTTCAATCAAGTGCTCGCGCATCAACAATTCGCGGGCCTCAAAACACTCGGCCATCGTGCGCCAACACAAGTCCAAGGCGTCGTTCAACGGGAGCACCACGTCGATGTCCATGAAACGGCGTCGGAATAGCTCGCCGAACCGCAATAGCTTGTGATCGAACGGCGACAAGTCAAACGCCATTTGCTGTTTCTTCTCGGCGTCTTTGGCGCCGGAGTACAGCCGGATCATCGTGTTCATCACCTGCGCATGATCCTCGCGCGTCACGTGGCCGATGACTTGTTGCTTCAATCGCGACAGCGAACCAAACGGGTCGATCGCGCCGCCGTGCAAATAATATTGGCCCTCCGTGATATATCCCGTGTTGTCGGGAACTGGATGGGTGACGTCGTTACCCGGCATCGTCGTGACGCCAATGATGGTGACCGAACCGGCCCCTTTGTAATCGCACGCCCGCTCGTAGCGCACGGCGAGTTGGCTGTACAAGTCGCCCATGTAACCCCGATTCGATGGGACGCGTTCCATCGCGACGCCAATTTCCTTGAGGGCATCGGCATAGGCGGTCATGTCGGTCATCAGGCAAAGCACCCGCTTGTTCTCTTCGACCGCGAACCGCTCGGCGACCTTCAACGCCA
This sequence comes from Planctomycetota bacterium, assembly GCA_014584305.1. Classification (GTDB taxonomy): domain Bacteria; phylum Planctomycetota; class Planctomycetia; order Pirellulales; family Pirellulaceae; genus BJ22. Next base: position 4,966 of record JACTND010000151.1, read on the forward strand.
GGTCCGGCGCCATCAAGCGCTCCACAATCGGATCGCTGGCTTGATTGACGAACATCACCGTTCGCGAAAACACACCTTCGTTCTCAAACGTGCGGCGGAAGAAATGAAAATCGTCAAAAATCAATCCCATCCCGCAGAAGACGATTATCTCCGCGTCGGCTTGAATCCCGATCCGCGCCAGCAATTTGTTGTAGGGCTCGCCGGCGATAGAGAAAATGGGGATCTTCTGGCTTTCCACCAGACAGTTGAACACGTCGATCATCGGCACTTTCGTTTCGATGAAGTTCTTGGGGACGATCCGCAACGTAGGATTGACCGACGGACCTCCGACATCGACATGGCGGTCGCCGCGCAGATTCGGACCACCATCAATCGGCTTGCCAATACCGTCAAAGATGCGGCCCAAGATATTGGGCGAGAACGTCACTTGCGTGGACCGGCCGAGGAAATAGACTTTGGCTTCCGTTGATAGCCCCTTGCCCCCCGTGAAGACCTGTAGCGCGACGTCGTCTTTTTGAATTTCGACAACTTGAGCCAACGATTTGCTGCCATCCCAGTTCTCAATCATGGCCATGTCACCCAAGCCGACATCCCGCGCGCGAACAGTGAGTATATCGCCGACAATGGAGATGACGCGCGTGTAGCGCAATAGTCGTTTGATCATGACCGCACGGTGGTGAATTCCCTTTCCGCTCGCCAGCCTGTCCATGTACTGCCGCGCTTTCTGGCAAAAATCGCGGAAAAATATCAGCATATCGGCCTTTCTGAAAACCGTCAACGAATGGTGGAAAGGCCCCTGCGGACCATCGCCGTTTCGGCTCGTAATGGCTCGCGCATCGCCGCCAGCCAAGCCATAACAGCGCCCTGAGCGCAATTGCCGTTTCACCATTCGTGCGCGGCATCCAGAAATGTCCGTACAATACGACAGACACCTTTACCGAACATGCTCCCGATAATGCGCGACTTGCGGAAAGTCGAAAGGCTTGGTTGTGCGCGTTGTCGAACCGAAGACAACCAGGCAATGTGATGAGAGCGGCAACGAGCGGGTCAGGAAGTTGTATCCGACCGGCTCCCCAAAGTACACGATGCGCGCCAATTGGATCAATGTGCCTAACGCGTTGAGCGCGTTGCGATTGGTAGGGACTCCGTTGCCGGTAGTCGCGGCCTGGTTGCAGTCGCCCACCATGACACTAGGCCTGGTCCTGTGCCTCGTGCTGACGGATTGGCTGGATGGTGTCATCGCCCGGGCGTGGCGGCAGGAAACCTCGGCTGGCGCGCTGCTGGACACGCTGGCGGACATCGTGTTGGGAGTCGCCGTGCTCTGGTGTGCCTGGTTGCTCAATCGACAAACCGTGTGGGAGCATCGATTTTGGATCGGCGCGGTTGGCGCCAGCTACGCGCTCTCAGCCACCTACAGTCTGTGGAAATTTCGTCGCTGGCCCTCCTACCACACCCTGCTGGCTAAGGCAGGTATGGTACTCGTAGGCATCGCCGGGTTGGCATTGCTCGCCGCGCCACTCGGCTTGTCAGCCCGCGCCGCCTCGATCTGTCTGATCGCGGCAACCAGTGTGGTCACGATCGGCAATCTCGAAGCCTTGCTGATTACCCTTCGCCTACATGGTCCGTCCTCCAATATCCGCAGCGTGTTCCATCAGCACTGATCGACGCGTGTGTCGCGGATCAGGTCCCGCGGCGATGGCCATACCAATGAATATGCCAGCGCGGACAGTAAACAAAACCGTGATGATGGGCCAACGGTTCGAGCCAAGTGCGCTTGAACTCCAAAGCTTCGATCTCGGTCCCTTGCGGCATCAGCAGGATCCGCTCCCGATCGTATGTCCCCACCTGTTGCAACGCCGCCTGGATCTCGTCGACGTCGGCAGGCGCCTCGACGACAAATTTCAGTTGATAGGCGTGCCGCGACAGCAACTGCCGGATAATATCCGGGCGCCAGCGCGCCCGCTCATGCCGCTGCGACCACTCGGCGTCGCGCTCGCCAGACGGGGTGGAGTTGGCCAGCTTGGGACTGATCGACATTAAATCGCACGTGACCTGACGATCGATGGTTCCGGCCGTTTCAATCGTGATTGTTTGGCCACGCTCCTTCAACCGCGCCGTCAGCTCGGTCAGTTCCGGCCAAAGCATGGGCTCGCCCCCCGTCAACACGACGTGTTCGGCAGAAAAGGTCTGCACGGTGGCCAAGACCTCCGCGACCGATTGCCGCTGACCGACAGGATTCCACGACGTGTACGGCGTATCGCAAAACCAGCACCGCAGGTTACAGCCGGATGTGCGGACAAAGATGCTCTCGGTCCCGGCCCACAAGCCCTCCCCCTGACGCGATTGGTAAATTTCCGAAATGAGCATGGTCAACGATTGGGCAACTCGCGCAAACGGACGAGCGACCCATTGTCCAGCAAGTCGCTCGGATAGACGATAACAATTTCGCGTTCGGCCAACCCGTCCAGAACTTCGGTTTCCCTCTCGTTTCTCTGGCCGATCGTCACCGCGCGACGGACTGCCCGCGACTCGCTGACAGTAAATAGGAACCAATCGCCGTTGACGCGGAATAGCGCGCTGTTCGGCACTTTCAAAACGTCGTGGCCGCGCCATACAACTATCCGCGCTTCCACTCGAAAAGCGTCCCCCAAGCTGTTCCCGCGCTGGTGCAATTCATCGAAATCGGCAATCACATTGACGCGCTGTTCCTCGACCCCCAATGCGGAAATCTTGGTAAAGGCCGCTGGTTCGACAAGTCGCACCTTGGCAGTCAGGGGCAACTCACCGCCCCATTCTTCGACAATGACCGTTTGACCAGGTGTAACACGAACGGCGTCACTGCTGAGGACGTCGATCACAATCTCCAGGTCGGTCGGATTGCCAATTTCCAACAAGGGTGTCCCCGGAACGACCACCGTGGCGCTCTCTTGAAACACCCGCAACACGGCCCCATCAATGGGAGACTTGATTTCAAATTGAAACGTTTCGCTTTCTCCATCGGGTCGAACATAAATCAGTGCCGCCGAGGCCTGTTCCCATTCAAACTTGGCGATCTCCTGTTCGAACATCGCCACACGCATTTCTTCCAAGCGGGAGCGATAGTTGGATTCCGCGGCTTCCAGTTCTTCGCGCGGAATCGACTTGCCTTCGAACAATTGTCGCGCGCGACCCATTTGTGACTCGGCCAGGTCCAATACCACCTTGGCTTGCACCCGCCGCGCTTCCGCCCGCTCGATCATGACCTGGGCGGCGGCCACGCGCGCCTCCGCTTGCGCGATTTGTCGCACGTCCAACATCGATGGATCGTTGGGATGAATGGTGGCCAAGATGGTTTCGTTCGCTACCAACGCGTCGCCCGGTCGCAATTTGATTCTCAGCAACTGGCCCCCCACCGGGGCTGAGACCGTATAGCGATCCTTGATCCGCGTCCGCCCGTCCTCGCGCACGGTCACTTGCAAATCGCCGCGCGCGGCCCGCGCATACTCGACTTCGATCGGCACCGGCTGCAAACCCCACACGACGGCCGTTATCACCAGCCCTATCCCCAAAACCCACATGAGTACTCGCACCACAAGTTTCACGGTCACTCCCGCGTTTTCAGCACACCGATCAAATCCAATTGTTGGATGCGCCGCAGCACAACCCCTCCGGAAATCACAGCCGCGATCAAAACCACGACCGCCGCAAACGCATACGTGCCGCGCTCGATGATCAACGGAATTCGATAGACTTCCGTGTCTAAACCCAAGATCAGCAGCGCGGCTAAACCGTACCCGATGGCACAGCCCACGGGAATCGCCGCCAGGGTCAACACGGCGAGTTCTCCCAACAAAATTCCTGCCGCTTCCCCTCGTGTATACCCCATCACGCGCAACGTCGCCAAATCGCGACTCTGTTCCGACAAGGAAATCCGCGCGCAGTTATACACTACCCCAAACGCGATCACCACGGCAAACAACACATTGAATGCCCGCATTGTCAACAGGTTCTTCGCGATCGTCTCGCGGAACGACTCCAGCGCTGCCCCTTTGACTGTCACGCCAGCGATGCGCGGCGTATTCTTCAATCGTTCATGAATCGCGGAGACTTGGTCCGCCTCAATCGCCAAGAAGGCCCCAGAAACAGTTTGTCCGTCACCTAACAATTCGCATAACGCTTTCTGGCTCATATACGCATTCAACCCACCGTACTCGCGGATCGTCCCCACCACGAGCACGTCGCGCGTCGGCCGCCTCCCCTCCAAAACAGCAACGGTCACGAATTGTCCGGGGGCAACATGCAGCAGTTCGGCCAATTTCTCCGAAAGCACCAGTCCCTGAAGAGGCAATGGATAGGGAACGCGGTCCGCATTGAGCAGTCGGAATAAGTCCTGCTCGTGATCTAAACCCAGGATACTCGTCCGCCGCCAACGGTGGCCGCGGGACAATCGGACTGCGGCGCCGCGAAATGTCTGCATGCCCGTCACGCCGCGCCAAGACGCGGTCTCATACAACACGTCGCGATTGGTAGCTTCGATCGTCGTGAAGTTCAACGTCTGGCGTTGACCCCAGCGAAACTGGAAATCCATGATGAAGTTGACCGCATCCAGCGAAAAACTACCGACAATCAACACCGATACTGCCAACGCAATCCCGAACACTGCCGACAACGACTTCCACGGTCGGCGCTCCAAGTGCCGCAGGATCATCCGTAACACTAAGGGCAACCAACGTCCGATGGATAAGCGCTCCAGCAACGTGGCCCGATAATTCACCGGCGGCTCGGGACGCATCGCCTCCGCCGGCGGCAACCGCACCGCGCGCCGGATCGACAACCAAGCGCCTGACGCAGCCGCGGCGACACTCACGCCCACCGCCGTCAATACGACCAGCGGACGAATGACAACTTCGAATGATGGAAATCGATACAGTTCGGCATACAAGCGCGTCAGCCCACCGGCCAGATGCAGGCCGCCGACGAAACCAATCACGACGCCCACCAGCGCGATGACGATAACCATTTTCAGATAGTGCCAACCGACCGCCCAATTGCTGTAGCCAAACGCTTTCAACGCGGCGATCTGCTCGCGTTGCAACCCGATCTGCCGAGTAATGACCACATTGATCAAAAACGCCGCCACGGACAGAAAAATCGCCGGCGCCAACGTAGCCATCGTACTCAGTTGGCGAATTTCATCTGTAATGTACTGATTCGATGTTTGATGATGGCGGCCGTAGCTCCCGACACAACCGTAGGGCTCCAACAGATGATCGACGTCATCGATCACTTGTTCCATAATCGCGCCGTGCTCCAACGTCAGCGAAACGTCGTTGAAAGCACCCTCCAGATTAAAGGCCGCGGCGAGTTGTCGTTGGCACATCCAAAAGACGCCAAATCGGCGATCATCGGGGAGCAACGAACCGGGTTGAATCTGAATCAGATATTCAGGCGACAGAGCGATGCCGACGATCGTCAACTCTTGTCTCCGGCCGTTAATAATCGCGCGGATCGTGGCCCCCGGCGATAACTGGTGCGCCTGGCAGAAGGCTTCGCCCGCCAACACCTCGCCCGAGCGGTGCGCGTCGGGCCAACGACCAGATTTAAGATAAAGATCATTGAGTGGTGCACGGCCGAAGTCAGGAATCGAGAGCAAACGCCCGACGGCCGGTTCCGACATGCCCGGCACGTCCAACGAAACATTGGCCACGATACGCGTGGCCACGACGGCCACTCCTTCGATGCGCTCCAAGCGCGCGGCGAGCGTATGGGGCACCCGTTTGGCCGTCGCAAACACTTCGGCAAAGCGATAGCGTTGATAAAACGACTCCTTGCTGCGCATCAGAGCGTCCCGGGCAAAGAGGGACATGACCAGCATCGCGACCCCGGCCGCCATCACCAGGGAAATCGCGATCGCCTGTGACTTGATCTGCATCAAGTCCCGCAGCAATTTGCGGTCCAATGTGCTCAACCAATCTACCATTGCAACTCGCTCGGCAAGAGCTTGTGCGCGTTGTGTTCGATGCGCGCCACACGACCGTCGGACAGCGAAATCACCCGATCGGCCATTCCGGCAATGACTGCATTGTGCGTGATCACCGCGGTGGTCGTTCCCAGTTCGATGTTCACCGTCCGGATCGCCTCCAATACCATGGCGCCGGTTTGTACATCTAACGCTCCCGTCGGTTCGTCGCACAATAGGACGCTCGGGCGTTTGGCAATCGCCCGGGCAATCGCCACGCGCTGTTGCTCGCCGCCGGAAAGCTGGGCCGGAAAATGGTCTTCCCGCGCGGAAAGTCCCACGATCCGTAACGCTTCCCGCGGGTCGAGAGGATTGCGCGCAATCTCAGTAATCAGCCCGACATTTTCCCGCGCGGTGAGACTGGGAATCAGATTGTAAAACTGGAACACAAACCCCACATACTGCCGTCGAAAACGGGTCAACGCGCTGTCCGAATAGGAGGTCAGCTCTTGATCTTCATAGAAGACTTGACCGCTGGTCGGCACGTCCAAGCCACCCAAGATGTTGAGCAACGTCGATTTGCCGCTGCCGGAAGGCCCCAGCAACACCGCAAACTCGCCGCGGTAAAGTTCCAGATCCACGCCGCGCAGTGCGGGGACTTGGACGTCCCCCATTTGATACGTCTTCGTCAGGCCCAGCGCACGGAAGACCGTATCGGCCCGCACAGCCGTGTTACCCGTCATGGGCCGATAACTTCACATTGACTGTCGGCGAGCGCGTCGGCCAGCTCATAAAACGCATCCTCGCTGATCTTGGTGAATGACACGTTCAGATAGCGCAACTGCTTGAGCGTGGACAAGGTCGGTACCGATTGGTCGCCGATTTGCGTCGAACCCAGATGCAACCAAACTAATTGCGGCATCCGCGCCAGATGGCCGATAGCAGCGTCCGTGATCCGCGTGTTGTCTAAATTCAAACGCCGCAACTTCGGAAGTTGTACAATCGCCTGCACACTGGCATCGCCCACCGCGGTACTCCACAAATTCAAATCTTCCAAATTCCTCATCCGCGTAAAGGCCGCCGCGGAAGCGTCGGTGATTCCCGGTGACTTGGTTTCGCTCAAATCGAGGACGCGCAATTGGGGCAGCTTTGCCAATTCGACCAACCCGCGGTCCGAAATCAAGGTGTCCCGCAAATTGAGCACACTCATCTTGGGGAGCCCGGCGAGCGTGGTCATCGCTTGATCCCCCACCTTGGCGCGAAACAAATGAATCTCTGTCAGCTCCGTCAGTGCCGCCAGGTGAGAGAAACCCTCGTCCGAGACTGCCGTATCGTTCAATCCCAACACGCTGAGCTTCGTCATCCGCGCGACGTGCGCCATACCGGCATCGGTGATGCTGGGCCCCCAGACTTTGAGGAACACCAATGGAAGCGCGGCCAAGGATTCCAGGCTGGCATCGGTAACGCGATTGCAATCGCTGAGGTCGATCGCACGCAGGCTGCGCAGGTTCGCCAGATGCTTAACCCCTTCGTCCCCAACGCGCGTCTGGCCGATCCGCAGTTGTTCCAGGACCGGATACTTGGCCACAATCGCCAACCCTTCATCCGATATGTCGGATCGGAAAAGTTGCAGGTACTTCAATTTGGGCAGTTTGCCCAATTCCACCAATGCATTAACTGTGGAAGGAGACTTGTCGCAGGTTAGCCGTTGCAATGATGGAAGTCGCGCCAGCAGGGCAAACGATTCCTCGTCCATTTGGGCGCCGTTCAGCGCCAGCGATTCCAAGTGCCGGAACACGGCCAATTGTTCCAAGTCGGCGTTTTCATGCCGCGATTGGCTCAAGTCGATCGAAACAACCCGACCGGTCTCAGCGTCCTTGACGATGCGCGCTTGCAATTGCTGTAGCCGGGCCAGAACTTGTTCGCGCGCTTCGCGTTCGAAGCCGGATACCACGTCCGTCAATTCGGCAACTTGCCGCCGCGTCTCGGATAATTCCTTCTCCAGGTCGTCCAGCCGCCGCGTCCAGTCGGGTGGCATGTCGGCAACCGCACCCTGAGATAACTCGTGCGCGAGCCGTTCCTCCAGGTCCTTAAGCTTTTGTTTGAATTTCACGGGCTCATAATCTGTCGTTTCGCAACCGGCCAACACCATGACCGCCGCCAACACCAACCCGCGCGAAATAGGGAACCAGTACATGCGAACGCCTTCGGAAATTCGGTTAACGATTCGGTTCGATATTTTAACACCCTTAAGGTGAAAACACATCCGACCGACGCGACATTCGGCGCCCGCGATTAGCTGTCGGATTGACGAGACAAAAGGAACAATATCTCGCGGTGGATGTTTCCATTCGATCCACAAGCATCTCCGGAATCGATGCGCGGATGACCGTTCCAATCGGAAAATGTTCCGCCGGCTTCCACCACAATGGGCATGACTGCCGCCGCGTCCCAGACACTCAAGATTGGATCGATCATCGCCTCGACGCGCCCCGTGGCCACCAAGAGATACCCGTATGCATCGCCCCAAGTCCTCGTGAAACCGCACTGGGATTCCAGTGCTTGCCAGGCGGGTGCCGACCCACGTTTCGCGAATGATGCGGTGTCGGATGTAACGATCACAGATTCGACAAGCTGCATGCGCGAGGAAACGCGCGCGCGACGCGGTTGCCCCTCGCCCAGGGCGTGCCAAGCACCTGCGCCGCGCATGGCCCAAATCGATTCATCCAAACCCGGAAAATAGAGAACGCCAATCAACGGCTCGCCGCCTGCTTCCACACCCACCATCGTGCCAAACAGCGGGACCCCCCGAATGAACGACCGCGTCCCATCAATCGGATCGAGAATCCAACGAAAGTCGCTGCCGCCGATCTGTTCGCCAAACTCCTCACCCAAGACCCCATCGTTGGGGAAGTGGTCCGCGATCCGTTCTCGCAAGAACTGTTCCGCGGTGCGATCGGCTTCGGTCACCGGCGAGCGATCGGCTTTGACATCTACGGCCAAGTCGTCTTGCCGAAACCAGCGCAGTGTTTGCTGTCCCGCCGCACGGCAAATCGTTTTCGCCAATTCCCAGCGCGACTCTCGTTCACCGTTCGGCATCAAACATCCTCGGTGTCCACGGATGGGACCGATCCTCGGTGCATAAGAAATGAATGGATAATCAGACAGGCCGCTCCGACCACGAGACAACTATCGGCCACATTGAAGTTCGGCCACGGATCAAATCCCGGCACCCCCGGCAACCGAAATAAGATCCAATCGCGGACGTGATGGCGAATCTCCTCCGGATAACGGGTTGACCAGCCCCAGCCGATGCGATCGTAAAAATTGCCGAAGATGCCCCCCGCAATCAAACCCAAGGAAATGGTCAGCGTTCGGTCCTGGGCACCTTTCAAAACGAACAACCACACGAGAATGAACAGGAAGAACACCACCGATGCGGCGGCAAACCACAGGCTGTAGCCTGGCCCCATACCGAACAACGCACCGGGATTAGTCGAGGTTTGAATTCCGAAGATGCCGTCGATCCACCAGTGCACCTCCTGGCCGACTTCGTGCGGCGAGAAATAATATCGAAAAACGAGATGCTTGGTAACTAAGTCCAGCGCGGCACAGCAGGCCGCCACCGACACGAACCAGACAGCCCCTGCCAGCCACCAACCGCGCATCCGTTCGTCGTTGGCGCTCAACGCGTCACCATTCCTCTTGAATTGCGTTAATACCGATCTTGTTCAATTTGGCTCGCACACTTCACACAATACGACGCATAAGGGATCGCCGCCAATCGCAACTTGGGCAACTTGCCGCCACATTCTGTGCAAAACCCGAACGAACCATCCTCGATCCGTTTGAGAGCGGCCTCAACCATCGCCAACGTCTCACCTTCATTGCTCATCAACGCCAACGTATTGTCCAATTCAAACGTGTCGCTACCGAGATCGGCGATGTGACTGGGGACCGCGGAAACACTCCCGCCATGCCCTGACTTGTTGCGCGCCAAAGCGGCTTCGGCCATCGCTGAGACGTCGCCCCGCAAACGCGCACGCAATTGCAACAAGATTTCCTTGTAGGGTTTCATCTCGGATTTCTTCATTTTCATGCTGCGATTCCTCAATGCTCGTAACCGTAACGGGACTCGGACTGCCGTCCGATCGATTCCCTGCGGCGTAAAAGTGACGCAGCATTTTAGAAACGTTCAGGCGCTAAGTCAAACGTTTTTTGACGTCGGTGCCTCCAGTGAACACGTGAACATGGGAATGCGTCCCTTCCAGCGCCCAGGTCAGAAGTCCCTCGCTCGCCAGAATTCCCCAGATTTTGCGGCTTTTCTCGAAATTGCCGGGCCGGGGCCAACCCCGGTTATTAACCCGGGCGGCTGCGTCACACCCACCAGGGATTGCTTGGCCCGGGAGCCGCTGGCGCGGTGGAACGGTTATACTCATAACCTTCGACCATCAGGCAACTGCGTGCCATCGGAATGATGTCGCGAATGAATGAATCATAGGATGCGCAATGATTAGATTGGCAATAAACGGAGCGGCTGGACGCATGGGGCAACGCGTGATTGCGATCGCCGCGCGTTCCGGCCGCTTTCAAATCGTTTCCGCGACCGAGGCGCCCGGCCATCCGTTGTTGGGAAATGATGCGGGCCTCACTGCCGGTACGGAATCGTTGAATGTGCCGTTGTCCAGCACCTTCGGCGGACACCCACAGGTCCTCATCGATTATTCGACCGCAGCCGGGACGCGCGCCGCGCTGGAGTACTGTGGCGCCATGCGTGTGCCCCTCGTCGTAGCCACGACTGGATTGCCGACCACGCTCATCGACGAGATCAAAACCACGTCGCATCGGATACCCATTTGCATGTCCCCCAGCTATAGCTTGGCCGTGAATGTCACCATGAAGTTGGTCGAGATCGCGAGCGAGGTGTTGGCCCAACATGACGACCAAGTTGACGTCGAGATTATCGAACGGCATCATCGACATAAAGCGGACTCACCAAGCGGCACGGCCTTGCGTTTTGGTGAGCTGATCGCCCGCATCATGAAGCAAACGGATCACGTCCACGGACGGCACGGAGATTTGGGACCACGACCGGCCAAACAGATCGGCTACCACGCTATCCGCGCCGGCGACGACCCCGGTCAACACGTGATTCTCTTTGGGCTAACCGGTGAAACCTTGGAGTTGCGGGTGGCGGCCAGCAACCGTGACTGCTACGCCAGCGGTACGTTGGCCGCGGCCGAGTTCCTAGCGGACAACGGCCCGGGGCTCTATTCCATGCGCGATGTATTGAAGTTGTAACGACGATCGGTCCGTTTGCGGCCGGCGGTTTGCTAACACGTCTGCACCCAGCAACTTGGAAACAAGTTTCATGGCAAAGTGCGAAGAAGGTTATTTATGTTCCGTTTGCGGAGGGGATGTGGAGTCCATCGCCGACAGTGACTTGTATTTGCGGTACGTGATCGGCATGATCGATCCGGAGATCCTGCACACCACCCCGGAGCGACATATCCGTTGCAACCCCCTGCTGGCCCAGTTTATCGTGGACGCCTCGTTTCCGGAGATTATCGTCGAAGGCCCCTTTGACAAGCGGCAGCTAGACGCATCCTACCGCACGGCCCGCGAAGCCCTCGTCACCCAAGGCTGGCGCCGACTCCAAGAACTCGCCTCCAACCCGCCCCCCAGCCTTCTGGACTACCCAATCTAAAATATGATAGGTGCCACCCACCTATTTTTGACAATAAAATACTCTTGGACATACGCTGGCGAGACTCAAGGCGGCTATTGTGCTGGACGGCCAACGCGCACATCAGCGCGATGGCAGCAAACGTCCGAAAGTTCATTCAAACGATCCTCGGCAAATTGGGGATAGTAGCCTCGATGTCGCGACCTGGTAGGGAATTTCAAGAAGCACTTTAGCCGCGGGAGCAGCCGCCGTGTCTCCGCAGCCTTTAGCCGCTGATGCTGATCGACTTGGCAAAGGTCGGCACCGCGGATTGAGTCGCGCGCGGCCTTGATTTGTTGACTAGCCAGCTAACCTCTGAATTGGGTCGCCGTTAGAGCAGCAGGCTCGGCTTTTTGTTTTTGTCGCGGTGGTAGGCGCCGAGAGGCGCTGTTAGGACTCGTCTTGTTCCAATGAGATGGGGTCCATAACTTTCGTATTGCGCTCTACAGCCAACACGGTTGTGCGTTGATGGGCTCCATCACGGCTGCAGGCTACGACCGGGAGCACTTGACGTTTGTCTGGCAATTCCATGCGGATGGAGAACGTTCCGTCGTTTTGCAGGCGAACAGGTTCTCCGGAAACGGTCACCACCGCACCAGGTTCCGTGACTCCATAGACCACCAATTGCGCGTCCACCTCGAAGCGAAAGTCAGAACGGTCGGCGAGGAAATGCAGGTCCTCTCCGTTCGTCGGCTTGATCGGACGTTGCAGTTTTTCCTCGAAGATATCTTGCAAGTCGGCGTATTCCTTTTCACCGCTATAGCCGCCGCTCATTGCGAAGTAGGCCTGATAGTCCAGCGCAATCGCCGCCCAATGATCTTCGGCAACGTTGGAGCTGCGGAGGGGCGTCGAGACTTTGTTGCTCCTGCCGATCGAAAAAAATCGTCCGGCTGGACTGAGGTATCCGATGGCCACGCGATACGTCTTGGGCGGGTCGACCGTGTCGATGTACCAAGTATCGACTCGACCGTGAATCTCGATTTCTCGCGTCAATTCCTCGTTCACTCCGCCGCCATCGTCACGCAGTTCGTAGAGCCTTAAAACGGGCCTTGCCCCCCGCCAACCTTTTTCCAAGGCTTTCCGCGCGCGCGCCACGGTTTGGTCGGTTACCTCCCAATAGACTTGCAGCCAGTGGCTGTCGCGGACAATTAGAATAACCCGATCCTTTGATGCACCTTGATTCTCGCTCCGTTCTAGGGCGACAAGTGCCAGGTTTTTCAGTTGTTCCCGTTCGGCATTTTCCCGTTGTAATTTCAAAGCCAGCGGGCTCGGCATTAGTGTTTTGGGAGCGACACGGGGCCGGTCGGTGCGGCTTTTGGGCTTAACACCGTTACCGTTCGTTCGCGGATGTCCGTTTTTAGGTTTCGGGTTCGTTCGGGGAGAATCCAGGCGCGTTTTGATGGGATTCGATCGTTGGCGGCGTCGCAAGACTCGGGAAATGGCCTTGACGAGTTCTTCTTTGCGCATGGAGTGCCAGCCAGCAATGCCAGATTCCTTGGCCATGCGGGCCAATGCTTTAGAGTTTTGCGAGCGTAAGTCTGCTAGAGATACCAAAATCCAGGTCCTCGACTGCAACGTTCTTTGCCCTTGACCCACTAATCGCACAACAGGCGGCCCCGTTTGCAGTCCAGGATCTGACAGCTACTCCATCGGCCGGCCGTAATCTCATTGGAGCCGCACAGTTTTTGAATCCAATGCAAAAATTAATACGCTTTTATTATACTCAGAGTTTCAAAATGTCCAGCCACAAGGAGCCAACAACGTCGCCTTAAATCACATTAAATGACATAATTTAACGATTTAAGGCTTAGAAATTAACGCAATTAGTTAGACCAGCCAAAATGGATAGTTTGTGCGGACACTCAGCCAGCGGCGTGTTTCGAGTACGGCAGCCGTTCCGCCGCAATTTGAGTGCGCTTCCCGACTTGGGAGGATGCAGTGTTCTTGGATACGATGATCCCAACGATTGACTTGCCGGCGGGGGAGCCGCGGCTGGGTGCGGAATTCGGAATAAGGCAGCACGTGATGCGTGAGGACCACCATTCGAAAGCTGACGGGCGATCGGAATTCGCCAGAGCATACGGTTTGGCTTCCCATATCATGGCCGGGTGCATTGTTTTGGTGCTGCCAATTGGAGTCGGCTTTATGCTCGACCAGCGCCTGCACCCGGGTGGAGTGTATTACTACAGCCTCATCGGGCTGGCGATTGGACTGGTAGGTGGAGGATGGTACATGTGGAGCATATTGCGGCCAATGCTCAAGGAAATGATGGAGCCGCCGCGCGGGCCGTTTCGGCCTTATGATGACAGCGACTGGAACGATGACTCGCCAGCCGATGACGATAACCCTCAATGATTGGCGGCGATTCACGGTCGCCTTGGCTTGGGTCTGGGGTTCATTAACCATTACGGCCGCTGCCCTGTGGATTGGTCGCACAACCGGTTGGTTCTGGTTCGACGAGCAGGTGTTGTGGGCGGGGGTAACGATCTACGCCTCTTCATTTGGGGTCGCAGTGGGACTGGACCGATTTCCTCCGGGGAATGATTGGGCCTCGGCGCGCCTGATGAGCGCGGCATTTTGTCGCACAATTTTGCCGCTTCTCGCCTTGGCGGGATGGGCTTGGTATTCTAGTCGCTCATTCAGCATGAATGACGGCTTGGTTCTGGCCGTAAGTTATTTCATTCCATTCGCAGTTGGCATCTTTATGGCGTTGCGCGAATTGTCAGCCGCCAGTCGAAAAACGCCGTAGCAAGTGGATGGATGTTTGGTTGTAGGTGGTTCATGATATTGGATGATAGTGCAGTGGAATCGGCCGCCAGCGGCGGCGCCACGTCGTTCGCCGATCGCGCGGCGGCTGCGATGGGGCACTATCTCGAAACGAATCATCTGATTCACCACGTTCAAGACGCGACGTATTTTGAAGCTCCCAAATTCTTGACACCGGGGAGTTCGGGGCAAATCCCCATTCCGCAAATCGTCGGCGAGCATTCTCATTTGTTGAAGTGGGGTGAAACCGTAGTCCTTTCGGGGCGGATCACCAAGTTCATGATCTTGGAGGTAGTCGCGGCGCTCTTGGTAATTGCGGCCTTCATTTGGCTGGCCAAGAAGGTTCGTGGCGGCGAGAAGCCGCGCGGTCGAATTTGGAATTTGTTGGAAGCCATGGTTGTGTTCGTGCGCGACAATATCGCGCGGCCGAGTATTGGGGAGCATGACGCGCACCGTTTTGTGCCGTTTTTGTTGACATTATTCTTTTTCATTCTGGTCTTGAATCTGTTGGGAATGATTCCTTTTTTGGGGTCGGCGACCGGTGCGATCGCGGTGACGGCGGTGTTTGCCGTGTCAACGTTTTTGGTCGTCGTAGGGTCTGGGGTGAAGCGCTTGGGCTTGGTGGGTTTCGCTAAGGCTCAAGTGCCTCATATGGAACTGCAGCCGTGGATGGCCGTGGCCTTGATTCCGGGACTGTGGGTGTTGGAAGTTTTTGGCTTGCTGGTGAAGCATTTTGTATTGAGCATCCGGTTATTTGCCAACATGTTTGCTGGCCATTTGGTGTTGGCCGTGTTCATTGGGTTGATCGGCGTGGCGGCGACGAGTACGTTGCTGTTCACGTTCGCCACACCGATGATTGTTTTGGCTGCCATCGCCCTCAGTATGTTGGAACTGTTCGTGGCCTTTTTACAGGCCTATGTGTTTACTTGTTTGGCGGCGTTGTTTATCGGTGCAGCGATTCATCCGCATTAACAGCGGCGCAGGGAACTAGATGAAAACCGTGTTTTTTCAATTGACGGAGATAGTTTGATGTCAAAGTGGCTTGCCTTATGTCTGTTTGTGTTGTTGTGCGTGGTGGCAACCCCAGCCTTTGCCCAAGGACCTGAAACCGGGGCCCATACGCCTGCCGGTCCTTCCGTACCGGGCATGGCCTTGGTGGGCGCCGGTTTGGTGATCTTGGGGGTCGGCGTGGGCATTGGTCGGATTGGCGATTCCGCCTGCCAGAGCACAGCGCGGCAACCGGAAATGGCCGGACGCATCTTCACCACCATGATTATTAGTGCGGCGTTGATCGAAGGTGCCGCGTTCTTTGCGTTGTTGCTGGTGCTGATGCGCGCCTAGCGAGTCGGCTGCGTTTAGCAAAAATGTAGGGTACGATCGATGAATGGTCTCATGCCTCTTGCGACGTTGTTGGCTGCGGGCGGCGAAGCCGCGAACCCGCTGGAATTCAATCTCGATTTGGCGATCTTTACCTTGATCGTCTTTTTGGGATTGTTGTTCGTCCTCGGGCGGTTTGCCTGGAAGCCGATCATAGATGGACTTGAGCGTCGTGAACAGAAGATCGCCGACGATATCGATGCGGCGCGGATGGCGAACGAGCAAGCGCAGGCAACGTTGAAACAGTACGAGGAGCGTTTGGCGTCTGTCGCGCAGGAAGCCAACGAAATTGTGGGCCGGGCCCGCAAGGAGGCGCAAGCCGTCAAAGACCGGTTGGTTGCTGAGGCAGGAGATGAAGCCCGGCGCGAGCGCGACAAGGCGTTGGCCGAAATTCGCACCGCTAAAGAAGCTGCGGTTCGCGAATTGGCCGAGCGCAGCGCCCAAACCGCCGTCGATCTGGCGGGGGCCATCTTGGGCCGTTCCCTGCAGCGCGAGGACCATGCGCGATTGGTTGAAGAATCGATTGGCAGGTTTGTGAGCCAAAATTGATCGCGAGTGGCGGCGAAGAGCAATGGAACGTGTGACCAAGATTCCGACGGTGTTTGAGGCCACCCGCCAAAAAGTGGGTGAGGTCTATGCCCGCGCACTGTTGGGGTTGGGCGCTCGTGTGGGCCGAGCAACCGAATTACTCGGTGAGCTGGAGGCGTTTGTCCACGTCACGCAACAGTTGCCGCGTTTGACTGAGATGCTGGAGTCCCCGCGCGTCCCTTTGGCCGCCAAACATCAAGTGATCGATCGCGCACTGGACAACCGGGCCAGCCGCGAGTTCAAGAATTTTGTCAAGGTTCTCGTAGATCACGGTCGGATGGAATGTTTACAAGCGACGCTCCACGCGGCGCGGAACCTGTCCGACGAATTGGCCGGCGAAATCCGCGGGGTGGTGACGACATCTGCCGAGATTGACCCGCAGTTGCGCGAGCGGTTGGCGGTACGAATCAGCGGGTTGTTGGGCAAAAAGGTCGTACTGCGAGCCGCCCAAGACCCCAACATCATCGGGGGAGTCGTCGTCCGCGTTGGCGATACGGTGTATGACGCCAGTGTCGCCAACCAGTTACGACAGATCAAAACGCGCGCAGTGAAGCGGGCCGCGGACGCCATCCGTCAGTCGATGGATCGGTTCGCCGCCGAAGCGTAAATGCAGATTGTGAAACACCAGATTCGAGGTTCGGAATGAAAATCAGTGCGGACGAAATCGCGTCAGTCATTCAGCAAGAGATTGCCCAATACGAAAGCCAGGTGGACGTCAGCGAAGTCGGGACAGTGTTGGAAGTCGGCGACGGTATCGCGCGCGTTTACGGCCTGACCGGTGTGGCCGCTGGTGAAATGGTGGAATTCCCGGGAGGCATCATCGGCCTGGCTTTCAACTTGGAAGAAAGCAGCGTCGGCGTGATTATCCTGGGCGACTATTTGAAAATCAACGAAGGCGATCAAGTTCGCGCGTTGGGCACGCTTCTCTCGGTACCGGTCGGCGACGAGGTGGTCGGTCGCGTGATCGATCCGTTGGGGAATCCGCTGGACGGGAAAGGCCCCATCAACGCCTCGAAAACGCGACCCGTCGAAATCATTGCGCCGGGAGTCGCCGAACGCCGGCCGGTTCATGAACCGATGCAAACCGGGATCAAAGCCGTTGATGCCATGACCCCCATCGGGCGCGGCCAACGGGAGCTGATTATCGGCGACCGCAAAACGGGCAAGACAGCGGTAGCCATCGACGCCATCGTGAATCAAAAGCACTCGGGAGTGAAGTGTTTTTACGTCGCGGTCGGCCAGAAAGACAGCTCGGTCGCTTCGGTAATTAAACAGCTCAGCGACTTGGGCGCCATGGACTACACGACGGTGATCGTAGCCGGGGCCAGCGCGCCGGCGCCATTGCAATACATCGCGCCCTACGCCGGGACCGCAATGGCCGAACACTTCATGTGGAACGGTGGACATTGTTTGATCGTTTACGACGACTTGTCGAAACAGGCCGCGGCCTATCGCGAGTTGTCGCTGCTGATGCGGCGTCCGCCAGGCCGCGAAGCCTATCCCGGCGACGTGTTCTATTGCCACAGCCGTTTGTTGGAGCGTTCCGCGAAGTTGAGCGAAGCGCTGGGAGGCGGCTCGATTACTTCCTTGCCGATCATCGAAACGTTGGAAGGTGAAGTCTCCGCGTACATTCCGACAAACGTGATTTCGATCACCGACGGCCAGATTTACTTGCAACCGGACTTGTTCTTCGCCGGTGTCCGTCCGGCGATGAACGTCGGTATTTCCGTGTCGCGCGTGGGTGGCAACGCGCAGGTGAAGGCCATGAAGAATGTGGCAGGGGGTTTGCGGCTCGACTTGGCGGCATTTCGCGAATTGGAAGCGTTCGCACAACTCGGAACCGATCTCGACCCGGCCACTCAGGCCCGCTTGGATCGCGGCTATCGCATGGTGGAGCTGCTCAAGCAAAACCAGTACAAACCGCTGCACGTTGTCGATCAGATCATGGTGATTTTCGCCGGAACGCGAGGATACCTGGACAACGTGCCGGTGAAAGCGGTCAGCAAATGGGAGCGGGAATTCTTGGACTTTATCCACAACCTCAAGCGCGACGTGTGGGAATTGGTCGATCGGTGCAAAAATCAAGGGGACGCGATGAAGAAGCCGGATCACGAAGCAACCAAAGCAGTGGTCGCCGCGCTGGAAGAATTCAACAAAACGTTTCGTCCTTAAATGAACCACGGCGCGGAACAGTCCGCGCTCGAGACCTGAGGTACATCAGCGGCAATGGCTAACGCCCGAAAACTCGACAAACGACGCAAGTCGATCCGCAACATTCGCAAGATCACGCGGACGATGGAGTTGATCGCCACTGCGCGCTTCAAAAAGGCAATGGATCGCGCGTCGGCCGCCACGGCTTACACCCGCTCCGTGACGAAATTGGTTGCCGATCTGGCCAACGCAGGTTTGGAAGTATCGCATCCGCTGTTGGAACCGCGCCCAGAAACACGCCACGCCACGATGCTGGTGTTGACGGCCAACCGCGGATTGTGCGGCGGGTTCAACGGCAATGTGCTGCGGTTGGCAGTTGCTCGGCGGAAAGAGTTGATCGACGAAGCGCGGGCCGAGGTGCGAGTGGAAGTCTCCGGCAAACGCGGCATCTCCGGCATGAAGTTTCGTCAAATCGAGGTCGCGGAAAGCTTCACACAGTTCGAAGACCAGCCCAAGTACCAACAAGTAGAGGAAATCGCAACACGGTACTTGCAACAGTTCGCTGGGGGCGAGTTGGATCGTTTGGACGTGGTTTACACGAAATTCGTCTCCAGTTCCAAACAAGAAGCCACCGTCGAGACGTTGCTCCCCTTAGGAAGCTTGGCGCTGGAAACGACCAAGGCCGAAGCGGGCTCGAAGAGCAAGGACCTCTACCAGTTCATTCCTTCCGCCGAAGGTATTTTGGAGGAAGTCGTCCCCACGAGTTTCAAAGTGAAATTGTTCAAATGTTTCCTCGACTCGGCGGTCAGCGAACAGATTGCCCGCATGGTGGCCATGAAGAACGCCACCAAGAGCGCATCGGATATGATCAAATCGCTATCCCGCGAATACAATCGCGCGCGGCAGTCGCAGATTACCGGTGAAATCATGGAAGTATTGGGCGGCGTGGAAGCGTTGAAATCGTAAACCTAGAGTGTACGCACGAAACGGAAAAAGATGATCATGACTACAGCCACAGCAACCAAAAATACGGGGCGCGTTTCGCAGGTAATCGGCTCGACCTTCGATGCCGAGTTCGCCGAAGATTCCCTGCCCGCGATTTACAATGCGGTGAAGGTTCAAATCAAAGGCGGCGACGGAAAAACGCAAACGTTGACCGGTGAGGTTTCTAAGCACCTGGGCGGCGGTCGCGTGCGCTGCGTAGCCCTCGGTAGCACCGAAGGCCTGATGCGTGGCCTCGAATGCGTCGATATGGGTAAACCGATTTCAGTCCCTGTCGGCAAGTCGACTCTGGGCCGAGTGTTCAATGTACTAGGCGAACCGGTCGATCAAAAAGGCGAAGTCATAGCCGACGACTACTGGCCCATCCACCGCCATGCTCCTACGGTTGACCAGCTTTCTACCAATACGGAGATCTTCGAAACGGGTATCAAGGTGATCGACTTGCTGACGCCGTTCGTCCGCGGTGGCAAGGCCGGATTATTCGGCGGCGCCGGTTTGGGCAAGACCGTGATCCTCACGGAATTGATCGCGCGGATTGCCAGCGCGCACGGTGGTTTTTCCGTCTTTGCGGGCGTCGGCGAACGGACGCGCGAAGGGACCGATCTGTGGTTGGAAATGCAGGAAACAAAAATCGGTCAGACCGGGCGCCACGTCATCGAACAAACGTGTATGGTCTTCGGACAGATGAACGAGCCCCCGGGATCGCGGTTGCGCGTCGCATTGTCGGCCTTGACCATGGCTGAATACTTCCGCGATCAGACGGGCAAAGATACCCTGTTGTTTGTCGATAACATCTTTCGTTTCTCGCAGGCGGGTTCGGAAGTTTCGGCCTTGTTGGGACGAATGCCCTCGGCCGTGGGTTATCAGCCGACGTTGGCGACAGAAATGGGCGCTTTGCAAGAACGCATCGCTTCGACCCGCAACGGCGCCATCACTTCGGTACAAGCCGTTTATGTCCCCGCCGACGATCCGACCGATCCGGCCCCCGCGACGGCGTTCGGCCAGCTCGATGCGTTTCTTTATCTGGAGCGCTCGATCTCGGAAAAGGGAATT
>JACTND010000232.1 GCA_014584305.1 Planctomycetota bacterium
AATTTTTATGATTTCGACGTGGTTGTGATCGGGGCGGGGCACGCTGGGACGGAAGCGGCGGCGGCAGCGGCGCGCATTGGCGCGAAAACCGCTCTTTTAACCACGAATTTGGATACCGTCGGCCAAATGAGCTGCAATCCAGCGATCGGCGGTGTCGCCAAGGGGCATCTCGTTCGGGAAATTGACGCTTTGGGTGGGCTGATGGGACGGGCCATCGATGCCACGGGGATTCAATTTCGGATGCTCAATCGCCGAAAAGGCCCAGCGATGCACGGCCCACGCGCTCAGGCCGACAAAAAGGCCTACCAGCAGTGGATCAAACATGCCATAGAATTACAGCCCAATCTCGAATTGCGGCAAGAAATCGTCGAAGGACTGCTGGTCGAATCGCTCGGAAAAATGTCACGGATCACGGGTGTCGTCGCCAGAGGGAACGCAATTTACCGAGCAGCGGCAGTGGTACTGACCACCGGGACGTTTCTACAAGCCGTGATGCACACCGGTGAATCGCAAACCGCGGGGGGGCGCGCGGGTGAAGGAACCACGGGTGGCCTCAGCCACTCGTTGCAACACTTGGGGTTTCGCTTGGACCGGTTTAAGACCGGCACGCCGCCGCGATTGAACGGCCGCACACTCGATTTTGACCGCATGGAGATGCAACCCGGCGATGACGATCCGCAACCGTTCTCATTCTTGACCGACTCATTGGAAACTGTACAAGTCCCTTGTTGGATTACGCATACCAATGATCATGTTCACACGCTGATTCGCAACAACCTCGATCGCGCCCCGATGTACAGCGGACAAATCAACAGTCGGGGGCCACGTTATTGTCCCTCAATTGAGGATAAGGTCGTTCGATTTGCCGACAAACGATCCCATCAGTTGTTCTTGGAACCGGAAGGTCGCAACACGCTGGAATACTATGTGAACGGAGTTTCCACGAGCTTGCCGCGCGATGTGCAGGATCAAATGTTCCGCATGATTCCGGGGCTGGAACGCGCCCAAATCATGCGCTATGGCTATGCGGTCGAATACGATTACGCTCCCCCCGATCAGCTGTTGCCGACATTGGAAACGAAACACGTGCAAGGCCTATACTTCGCCGGGCAAATCAACGGCACTACTGGCTACGAGGAGGCGGCGGGGCAGGGATTGATCGCCGGTGCGAACGCCGCCCTGAAGTTGCGGAACGGCGGCGAGTTCGTATTGTCGCGCAACCAAGCGTATTTGGGTGTCCTGATCGACGATCTGGTCACCAACAGCGTCGATGAACCCTATCGCATGTTTACTAGCCGCGCCGAGTTCCGCTTGATGTTGCGCCAAGACAATGCGGATCGGCGATTGACTCGCTTGGGTCATGAACTGGGGCTGGTTTGTGAAACGCGATGGAACAGGCTATTGGCGCGGGAACGGCAGATTAAAGAGACACGCCGGCTGTTGACGACGCTGGCCTGCGAAGGAGTATCCGCCGAAAAATATTTGCGACGTCCCCAGGTGGAGTGGGAAACCCTTACGAATCTCTGCCCAGAACTACGAAACGTCCCGCGCGATGTGGCGGAACAGATTGTGCACGATATCAAGTATGCCGGTTACGTCGAACGGCAACAGGTGGCTATCGATCGGCAGCGTCGGTTGGGCGACAAGCGTATCCCGGACAGTATGAATTACCGAGCCATCACGCATTTGCGCCGCGAGGCACAAGAAAAGCTGGACCGCGTTCGACCGCGGACCATCGCTCAAGTCCAGCGCATCAGTGGAATAACACCGGCTGATGTGGCTTTGGTTCTACTGCATGTCCAACAATACCACCGAATGGACCGAACAAGCGACGGATTGGCGGACGAAACTCCGCATGTTTGAAGTGTATATTGACACCGTCGAGAATTGGCTACACTCGCAGTGTTTCGATCGCGCGCCTGCCGCCGATCATGTTTCGCGTAAACCCGCATGAAGCCGCGCCGCTCGGTTCGACAAGGTGCTCTGACTTGGATCAATTCACGCGAACGTTTCTATACCATCCAGAAAGAGTTCGCCGGCATTCAGCGGCCCTCATTTGAGGAGCGGAGGAGACGCATCCAATGGTTCGGTGGATAGGCTGACCGGTCGAAAAATGCCACCTGCTCCATACCAGTCGTAGACGGCAATCGCGATCTGAACTTCCGCGCCAGGGTGGATGAAACGAGAGATGTCCAAGCTGATGCGGTCGTCGAAAGCCGTCTGCCGCGCATCGATGTCGCCGGCGGTTCCAATCAATTCGCCGTTCACGTATATGTCCGCGTAATCATCGATACCTGTGAAATTCAAGTAGGTTTGCGGCGAGCGCCAGGATTCTGGAATCCTGATGCGGTGGCGATACCAGGCCCAACCGTCCAAGTCGGGGTAACCTTGACCTTCCCAATGCGCGTCAACGCGAATGGACTCCCAGTGGGAGTCGTCGCAATCCTCGGTATGCCAGCCTTGGTCTTTTCCCGTGACGTCGCGGTCGGCGCGAAAGCGCCATCGTTCACGATGAAGTGGAAATACTTGCCGTTCCAGTTCGGCGCGCAGCAGCGCCAAATTCTCTATTCGTTCGTCCGCGGTGAAGCCGTCGTAGGGACCCTGCAGCAAATGCTGACACCACCGATGCAAGAGCCAGACTCCCGCAGGGTTCGATTCTCCCGCCAGGTTGAGCGTTGTGACCAATAGTTCTCCGGATTGGCCAACTCCCATTCGAAACGCCAATCCATGGGTTAATACGTCGCGCCGATCGTGGTTATCCCACAAAAGGATGATGGGATCGATCCGCGAAAGGAAATGATCGATATTGGGCACGACGGGGCCAGCCAAATCAAAATGTTGCAGCTCATTGATCATGTGGACAAATGTCTCCTGGGCGGGTGTGATTGGGCTACGAGGCAACGTCACCACAGCCCCGCGCAGGAACCAATGGTCCGCGACCGGAAAACTCCCCGCGCGACCATCGGGAATCATAAACACCTTCCCCCCGCGCTCCAAAAAATCGATCAGTTGGCGATCCAAGGTTTGCGTCAACACGATGCGGTCGAAGGAGTATGCATCAATGACCGGATTAACTCGCAGGCCAATCCGGCGAGCAATCCCACTTGCCGACGGGTGTATTTGAATGGGCAACTCTGCCGTCGGCGCGGATACCTGCGGAAAAATCCATACCGGCCATTCATTGATGATCGCGCTCTGTCGAGCGTCCGCACCGTTTGCGCAGCGGGCTTCGGCGCGCAAAATCCATCGCGTGGGCAGCACCACCGCGGGTGGAACCCAGTCAAGTTTGCCTTCCGAGCGCCACGCGTCACGAGGTGCCATTCGTATTAGGGCATCTGTTTTGGATTCTGAGCGATCCGCAGGCATCCAGGAGACGGTTAGGTCGATGTCACCCACGGACGGCCCAAAACCGTCGGTCACGGTCAAAAACGTCAACGGGACACTTTCTCCTGCAACAAATGCTCGCCGATCATTCGGGCTGGCCATGATCACCATCGCCTCCCGCTGAAAAGCCCAATCCACCGCGCTGTTTTTAGGTTGATTCTCAAAATCGATCAGTCCCATGGCGGCCTTTGGAAAATCCCGAATGACACTGACGACGTATCCGCCGAAGGGTATTTCGCGACGATACGTCTCCACTTGATACTTCCGCATCAACAGACCGTACTGAATCGACGACGATCGCAGCGAAGTCGGGTCAAACCAACGGCCCCGACGCGACGCAAGTTCCCCCACGACTTGTTGCCATCGCAAGTTGTCAGCCACGGACCAGGGGCCATGCGCTGCCGACGATTCCGCATAGTGCAGTAGGGCCGCGGTGGGTTCCGTCCACGAATCAGCCGCAATGGCTTCGCCCAACATTAAGGGTTTCGTCTCGCGCGCTGCGATATACGTTCGCAACTTGTCCAATGTCGCCACCCAGGTGTGGTTGTTTCCATAGGGATGATCGTCGAAGAAGTCGTAAACACGGTTCCAGGAAATCCAACTGCTGTCATCGACCACGAGTGCCCCGGGAACATATACCTTGCACAAGTCGTACAACGATTGAATCACGGCCAATTCCGCGCTGGGACCAGTCTCGCAGGTTAGGCTTCGCAAGATCACACTAGGGTGATTGCGATCGTATTCGAAGAACTCCGCGTACTCGCGGCGCAGCTCTTCCAAATGTTGGCCATCCAATCGCGGATGCCAAGTTGGATACTCGATCCAGGCCAACATTCCCAGTTCATCGCACAATTCGAGGTACCGGCGGGGCGGGATCCACAAACAGAATTTCATCAAATTGAATCCGCGACGCCGTGCATATTCAATTTCGTTTCGCATCCACTCTTCATCTAAACTGGGAGCGACGCTCGGCGGAGAATATCCCCAATTGAGTACACCGCGCAGCACGATCGGCTCGCCGTTCAGAATAAACTTGTCGTCGCGCGTTACGATCACACGATAACCTGTCGTGATAGACGCCGCAGCCAAGATTTTCGTATCGTCAGTTGTCGAGGCGCCACCAGCTGAGGTATTAGGCATACCCTCGAGTAATTCGACTCGAAATTCATACAATTGAGGGTGATGCGGAGTCCACGCGCTGACCGGACGAGGTAACGCCAGTTCAAATTCCCAAACAGTCTCATGAAAGCCGCTCGGTTCAGCGCCCTGAATCCAGGGGGTCGCACGCGCCGAAGCCCACCGTGTGCCCGGAGTAGTAGCCGACGCTCTGCACCCAGTCGTCCACCCCGTCTCCGTCCACGTCCAGGACGTCGTTGGAGGTGGTGTAGGTGCTGGAGGTCCACGCGTAGTCCTGGTCGGCGTCGACCGCCCACATCATGCGCAGGTCCTCGACCGGCTCGGTCCCGGCGTTCGTGAACACCCACGTCAGGTGCAGGACGCGCCCCTCCCGCGCCCAGCTCTGCTCCTGGCTGACCAGCAGCTCCCCTGTGGTGTAGCCGTAGCTGGCGATCAGCTCGTCGGCGGTGGAGAGATCCTCCTCGGTGTCGGCGGTGATCGTGGCGTAGCCGTAGCCGGTCTCCGTGTACCAGGCCT
>JACTND010000282.1 GCA_014584305.1 Planctomycetota bacterium
TTCGCGCCGGATGAAATTGGCTCGCACCTGTTCTTGCGCAGTGAGGTCTGTGATTTTCTTGATGCCTTCGGCGTCCAAGACGTTATCGGCGTTCAGGTACTCGAGCGGTGTCTGCTCTAATCCGTCGATGGCGACGTCGTCCAAGACGTATCCGTTCAAATCCGTCCCGATGAGACGGATGATTTCTTCGCGAAACCGTTCCCGCGCAGTGTACAACTCTACAAAGTCGAACTTTTTCCCGACGGTTTTGAGTGCTTCGGAAAACTTGGGCTCGAACAGCGCCACCAGCGCCCGCTCCTCAGATGCCCGGCGGCAACCCAAGAACTGTGCCACCTTTTGAACATCTTCTGGCGTCTTGTTGACGCGGACGAAGAAGGCCACTTTCAAATCGGCGCGGATATTGTCTTTGCAAATCAGCCCGTCCGCGCCGCGTCGGTCGATTTCGATTCGCTTGACGGAAATATCCATCAGCTCCGTGCGATGAATCAAGGGAATATCTAATAGCCAGGTGAACTCGACTTTCGTGCCACCGAGACCATTGCGGACCAGTGCCGTCCCTTGTTCCACTTTCTTCATGCAGCGGACAGCCAACGCCACCAGGCCGATCAGGATGATGATGACCACAACGACGCTGACGATGGCGACGTTACTGACCGTTCCTTGAGCCAATACAATACTGAACATAGATGCTTACCCCATTCTTTTGGAAAGGCGAACTACAAATGTGTCTGTCACTGGCTGATACTCAACGATTTCCACCACGTCCCCTTTGCGCGGCCGACTGCCGAAACAGCGGGCATGGAACACAATTGGTGGACCGTCGTGTGGCAGCGCGATTTGCCCGAAGTCTTCACGGATCTCGCTGGTGTTCACCACTGCCAGCCGCCCGACAAAGTTGGCCTTGTCATGCGATTGCGGCGGGGACAGCTTGTTGAACAGTTTCACGGCCGGAAACAATAACGCTTTGGTCACGAGGATGCTAACGATGATGTTTGGAACTAATAAATAGACGACGACCCAGCCACTGAAGGCCGGATTGAAGTAGTGATTGCTGATGACCGTAGATGCCCATAAAAACAGTACGAAAAACGAAACGACCACCATGACCGGAACGTCCCCTACATGCAGGAACTTGAACGCTCCATGCCACGGTGACGACAGGACGTCACCGTCGACATCCACATCAAAAAGCTCATCGCTGACGGCGCCGATGATCACCAACAACCAATACACGACAATCAACAACAGCAAAATGGTCGGAGCCAAATTGACCGGTCGAAACACTTCTACGAATAGTTCCCACATGGCGCTGTATAGCTCCGTATGTTTCCAGATTAATTGAAGCCACCGAATCGCGAACTATTTTGCCGCATATTCGCCTGTTTTCGGAGAATCTTGAAGGGAATCCAGTACCCTATTGTACCGATTTCAACGACAGAATTGTCCGGCAATGCACCATGGCGAGCGGTGGCTTTCGGCCGCGTTCAAAATGAAGCCTCGTCAATTCGACGCCGAGAGGAACGGAGTACCAATTCTCGACGAGAAAAAACGACATCAGCCGGAGCGCTCGTTTCACGCGGCGCGCGCCACAGTCGGTACTTGGGGCAACTGAATTTCGAATGTGGTCTGCCCAGGGGTGGGGTCGGTACACGTCAGATTGCCTTGATGCATCTCCGTAATCCGCCAGGCCTTGCTCAGTCCAAATCCTAGTCCTCGGCCGGCTTCGCGTCCAGAAAAGAAAGGATCAAAGATGTGCTCGACAGCCTGCGGATCAATCCCTTGGCCACTGTCGCAAACGCTCAGGCGCGCAATATGGTCATCGCGCGAAAGGTGAATGGTAATCTGCCCAGCTTCACCAATCGATTCGGTCGCATTCTTAATTAGCGCCCGCAGGCATTCCGCCAACTGAGTAACGTCAACGTGCCAGTCGCCAAATTGACCGTTTACAATTAGGCGAACGTCAATTCGTCGCGCAGAAAGGAAACGTTCCATTTCCACCAGTACCCCTCGAACTAGGTCACTCAGATCAACGGTGTCGAATCGAGGCGTGGGTGGATGCGCAAATAACATCAAATCAGAGATCATCTCGTGGGCGCGTAATGCTTGGTGCTCGATGGTTTGCAGCTTTTTCCGGCGTTCGTTACAGGTTTCGCCACGTAACAAGGTTTGTGCGCGAACGACGATGTTGGCCAGCGGGTTGTTGAGCTCATGACTGGCACCGTAGGCCAATTGACGGAGCGACTTCAATTTGGCCTGGTGTAAACTTTCCGATGGAAACTTTATCGCCGAACGAGAGTCATTGCCGTCAACTGAACTAGGTGTATTGTCCGAAGTCGTAATGGATTGCAGCCGGTGCCATAAATAGGCCACGGCCCGTTGGCTAGGCGGCATTGAGGCGTCCTGTTCGGATCGGAGTCGTTGGGCTTCAACGCCTAAATCCCGAGCCATTTCTTTACACAACACTTCGTTGATCAAGTGGCTGCTCTCCTTGCGCCGCAATCCGGACGACTTCCTGGCGACACGTGCTAAGCAGCGGTACCAATGCTTGCTGTTCACAACTTGCCGACGCCAGCGGCAGAACTTCTCTGACGCGGCTCGGACACGCTTGATCCGCCGCGCGATCTTGTTCATCGGCTTTATCCCGGGATCGAATGAAATAGCTTGCAACAAGCCATTCGCAGTGTAATCGGCAAATGAAGTGGCCTTTAGCCACGAGGCGAGCGCCTCGACTCGTGGGCAACATTGTCTTGAGGCGCTTTGATAATGCGCGAGTGCAGCCAACAGTAGGAGCGGCTCACTCAACAACAGCTGAACCGAGAAATTGGCTGGCAAGGCGCTAGTAGAGGTCTGGCCCTGATGCGGTTGCCGAGTCGATTCCCAACTCACAGCCAAGGCCGTCAAAGTTTCCAGCGGGCAGACAAACCCGGCAGCGGATGTGGGAAGCCAGAGTACACCAAACATTGCCCGGCAATGGCTCCTATTTGGCATCCCCGCGCGGTCACTCCAGCCAGAACGGTGGTAGGTTACCACTATAAGTGCTGACGTCCCCGAACCAATAAATGCGCGCAGAATTCCAAGCTGCGAACAATTTCGACGCCACTCAACTGGCGGCGGCGTACTCCAAGTCTAACATGCTGCAGGAGCGTTCCATCAATGCATCCATCGTGAATGGCTTGTTCATGAAATCGTTGGCCCCGGCCGCGCGCAACTCGTCGATTTTGTCACGCTCCACCATTCCGGAGATGCATATAATCTTCACGCTTTCCATGGTCGGATCCATGCGCACGCGTTGGCAGACTTCCTTGCCATTGACGTCTGGCAACATCAAGTCGAGGATGACGAGGTCCGGGCGGAATTCTTTGACCAACATGCCGGCATCGAACCCATTGTTGGCGGTTCTGATTTCAAACCGTCCATCGTCAGAAAAGGCATCCGTCATCATCTCCACGAGATCTTGATCGTCGTCAACGATCAGCACCTTTCGTTTTCCGCTCTCCAAGGCATCCGTCGGAATCCCATTGTCGCGCATGAACGCGAACAGCTGATCGCGAGGAATTCGGCGAAAACGACTCCCTGGAACGCGAAATCCTTTGAGCGTTCCATTGTCAAAACAGCGGATGATCGTCTGCTGGCTTACTTTGCAGATTTTTGCGGCTTCACCCGTAGTAAACACGGTTTTTGAGGTCATGATTAACCATCCTCTCCCTAGTGATGGTCGGACGTGCGTTGTTTCCAAGAAACCCTCGCCCAACAACAATCCGTTGAGCCGCGCATCCCAACCGCTTCAGGTTCTGAATACTCCCGATTTCAATCAATTTCCAACCGAGATGCACGTTCAATCAGGTAAATCCCGAATCGTTATATTTCACCAAGATTGCCCGGATTGCCAATGCGCCCGGAATTATAATGAACCCTCAGGGTGGGTCAAGATTACTTTTTTCCCCATAAAACGCCTATTTTCGGTACTTTGCGGACATTGCGTGGATTGCTCTGCTTTCCGGATACGCACTCTACTTCCCAACACGGCAATGCCCCTCAACTTCGTATTTTCGTGGCGCGTCGGCCTCGCTATATTCCCTTTCGCAATTTCAGAAACTAAACCAAAGTCAAAAGTCGTGTGCGGTGCCGACTCCCAGCTCTGCATTGGTCGTCATCATGGTTTTCAATCTGGTTCAAAACTCAATCGGTGCTTCCGTCGCGGTCTGCCTGTTGTCGGCCCTCTTCATTGGCTGCGGTACGGTGACCAGCCGCATGGCCACTGAGCAGCTTTTGATGAGCGATGCCGTCGATAATTCAGTAGCTCGCATCGACTTTCGCCCCCTCTCCGGTCGAAAGGTCTTTCTCGACACGACGTATCTGCGCCCGACACAAGGGCAGAATTTCGTCAATGCGGACTACGTCATCAGTTCACTTCGCCAAGCATTGGTTGCTTCGCGCTGCCTGCTGCAAGACGACCGCCACGAAGCTGAAATCATTGTCGAACCCCGACTGGGTACGCTGGCTACCAACGGCAATGATATGATTTACGGAGTTCCTGCTACCAATGGGCTCTCTCAAGCGACTTCGACACTTACGGGTGGAGCCCTGTTTCCGCCATTGCCGGAAATCGCTTTGGCGCGCAGCAGTAATCAATCG
This sequence comes from Planctomycetota bacterium, assembly GCA_014584305.1. Lineage (GTDB taxonomy): Bacteria > Planctomycetota > Planctomycetia > Pirellulales > Pirellulaceae > BJ22. Next base: position 4,636 of record JACTND010000282.1, read on the forward strand.
GGTTTCACCAAGGTTGCGGTCTTTGCATACGATCGCGAATCCCGTCAACCCATTTGGCAATCCGGCATCTCGAAGGCGGAGAGCACCGCCCGCAGCACCTGGGTCTTAGGCGCCGGTCCATTCACACGCGGAACCATTTTTGACGGCTATCGATTTGCTGAATCCAATTTGACAAAATCGGACAACGAACTTGCGGAATACGATCGCCCTATCCCGTTCGCCGCAGAACACTACTTCGGATTCCCCACCCCCCGCACAGCCGACACCGCCGACCCAATCCCCCGCTAAACTCACAACTCAATATGTGCCACCCACCTAATTGAACATTGGAAACCGATCAGTTGTCTGATGCGTAATCAAAAACTCTCAGTGAACACGAGACAGAATTCAGAAAAC
>JACTND010000026.1 GCA_014584305.1 Planctomycetota bacterium
CGGAATCGCTGTGCGTCTGCAGGCGACTATCGAGTATTACGCAGGGGACTTCCGGCCAACTCTGGGCAGCGCGGAACGTGAAAAGTTCGCGGACGACCACAATACCGAGAAAGCAGAAGCCGAAGCACATGAAAATCGCAAAAAATGCGATGAGACAACCGGGACCCATACAGGCTTGGGTCTGGCTGACGGCCGGAACCCAACGACTTTGCCGTGACGATACCAGCGACGGTGATAACCTGTCGGAGTTGCTCATTCCTCACCCTCGAATCCGCGCATTATAGGCATGAGTTCCATTCCGAGAGAACACGAGTCGGTGACACCCTATCCCCATTTCCGCTTCGGTATTTAGAATAAAACACCAACCTATGAATACCGGCCTCGAATCGTCTGAAAACTCCGCTGGCGCCGATGAATTTCGGGGTTTCGGAACCTACGAGTTGGTCGTAGCTCTGGAGCAATTCTCCCGCGGGCTGTGGATGATATTCGTGGGAACCTGTCTGATGTTGGCCGCGGTGGGTTGTATCGTGGCGCATGTCTATCGAATCATTTTTATCCCGTCGGTGATCATTGTCACTGTCGTGCTGGCGGTTTCCGGCTTCATCATGGCGATTTCTGGAAAACAGAAAGCGCTGTCTTTTGCGGCCCCCATGTCCAGCCGCAAGTACTTGAGGTGGTCGTACAACCTCGATGTCGTGGCGGCTGTCACTCGCCTAGTGCGCAGGGCGATCCCGGCAAATATCGTCATCGACCTGATTACGGCCCTGGCGGGCATCCTGTCACTGTGGTTCCTGATCCGCTTCATTCACCACTTGGCCCGATTAATCGACGCCAAGTGGGCGCGGCGCTTGACTCGGTATTGTCAGGGGGCTTTACTGATTACATTCAGCAGCGCAGTGCTGTTGGTCATCGCGCTGCAGATTCCGGCAATGAGCTGGCTAGCGGTCTTTCTCTCAATCATGATGGTCACCGCCGGATTCAGTGGAACGGTGGCGACGATTCTGTTGTTGGCCACGATGTCGTTTGCCCTCAAGAGCTTCAGCCAATTCCTCAAATACGAATTGGTCATGGAGGACGACGGGCTATGACGTCGCTCTTCGAATGCCGACAGGGCGACGTGCCGCTCCTGGTCAGTATTCCTCATGCCGGAGTCGATGTACCCCGCGCTGTGCTAGAACGCCTGACAGACACAGGACAGTCGTTGCCTGACACCGATTGGTTTGTCGATCGGCTGTATGCGTTGCCCGCCTTGCAGCGGGCAAGTCGTCTAGTAGCGCGCGTCAGTCGTTACGTTATCGATCTTAACCGCGCGGACGACGACGCCTCGCTGTACCCTGGTCAAAACACGACCGGCCTGTGCCCGACCACGACCTTTTCGGGCGCGCCGATCTACCGACCGGGGGCAGAACCCGACGCGCTGGAAATTGCGGCGAGAATCGAATCGTACTGGCGACCGTTCCATGAGCAACTGCGCGCCGAATTGGATCGCTTGCGGCAAACCTTTGGCCGCGCGATCCTGCTCGATGCGCATTCCATTGCCAGCCGCGTGCCGCGATTGTTTGCCGGGAGGCTCCCCGATTGGAACTTCGGTACGTTTCACGGCCGCAGTTGCCGAGCGCGGTTGCAACAGCGGATGGAAGAATTCGCCCGGCAACTTCACGGCTATTCCCATGCGGTGAATGGCCGATTTGTCGGAGGACATATTACGCGCTCCTACGGTCGACCCGATCAACAGATCGACGCCGTCCAGCTCGAGTTGTCCCAAGCGACTTACCTCGATGAATCGACAGGCGTTTGGAATGATGCCGCGGCAGAACGTTTGCAACAGGCATTGAATAGTTGGATCGAGTTCTTACTGGACGAAGCAGGTCGAACATGAACGATCGAACGGCGCGGGCCTGGCGCAACTGGACCGTTGCCACAATGGCGCCGGACGGCGAATCGAACCCGTTGGGAGTCATCGCCCACGGTTCACTCCTGGTTCGCGGTGGCCGCATCACTTGGATCGGTCGAGACAGCGATTGGCCGGTGGAGGCCGACCACCTGCCGACGCAGTGGGGCGACGGGCGTTTGCTGACTCCCGGATTGATCGATTGCCACACGCATCTGGTATTCGCCGGGGATCGTGTCGCCGATTGGCGATTGCGTGCGGCTGGCGAATCGTATGCGGAGATCGCGCGGCGCGGCGGCGGTATTCTGTCCACGGTCCGGGCCACGCGCGCTGCCAGTGCCGAAGAGCTGTTTCAGACCGCTCGCGTCCGCATGGAAGCCAAAGGTAACGAAGGGATCACAACGGTCGAAATCAAATCAGGCTATGGTCTAGATGTGGCCACCGAGCGGCGCATGCTGGACGTGGTGGCGCGCTTGCAACGCGAATCGCCGATCGCGATTTCGGCCACCTTGTTGGCCGCCCATGCCGTGCCTCCGGAGTTCGCGGGGCGCAGCGATGACTACGTGGACTATGTCAGTCGCGAAGTGGTGCCCGCCTGCGCGGATGTCTGTGAGGCGATCGATGTGTTTTGCGAATCGATCGCATTCGACACCGCACAAACTGAGCGCGTGTTTCTCGCCGCGCGGGAGTTCGGCAAAGGGATTAAAGTACATGCCGAACAGTTGACGCTGACTGGCGGCGCACAGTTGGCCGCGCGCATGGGCGCTTGGTCGGCCGACCATTTGGAGTATCTCGACGAGGCTGGGGCGCGTGCCCTGGCTCAGTCAGGCACCGTGGCCACGCTGTTGCCGGGCGCCTATTACTTCCTGCGCGAGCGTCAGCAACCGCCCGTTGCGCTCTTGCGGGACTTGGGCGTCCCCATGGCCGTGGCGACCGATTACAATCCCGGCAGTTCGCCGCTGAATTCGATACTCTTGGCGGCCAACATGGCTGTGACCATGTTCGGCTTGACGCCGGAAGAAGCGCTCGTGGGGATCACTCGTCATGCCGCGCGCGCCTTGCGGCGCGAGGACCAGATCGGAACCTTGGAAATCGGCAAGCAGGCAGACCTGGCAATTTGGGACAGCCGCGACCCATGCGAACTGGTGTACGCCATCGGCGGAACGAAACCTATCGAGGTCTATCAAGCCGGCCGAAAGTTGGAACTGAAATAGCACGAACCTCAGGAATTTCACAATTGACATGGCTGACGCAACGTGCATGCTTCCATACGCTCAGCTGGTTTCGCCAACGCCCCAACCGAGTGTACCTCGGTTGAGCGAGTGATTAACTACTAAAAACACCATACAACCGCCCAACGTTAAACGCGTTCCCCGGCCGAGCCTGGGTGAAATCCGCTCGTTGATCGGCTTTAAAGGGAACTGAGGTTTCTGAGGTAATCGATAGCTTCGTCGAGCGAAGAGGTGGGGACGCCGACGCGGCGACCTAGACGATCGCATTCATTCAGGAGCATCAAGGCATCGAAATCCTCGTGGGCGCGCAGCCGTTTGGCGGCGCGGTGTCCGAGCCTTCCCTCACGAATCTGGTGGGCCAACATGTGGTTTTCAATCAACCAATGAGTCCGCTCCGTAATAAAATCACCCAACGCTTCCAAACCGGCAGCAACGTGATCGGCTGGATCGATTGCTTTGCCCACATCGTGCAGCAATGCGGCCGCCAAAAACTCTTCGTCGTACGGCGCGCGATCGACGGCCAGATCAAAGACTTGCAAACTGTGGTAGAGCGCATCTCCTTCGGGGTGGAAACGAGGGTCCTCTTTCACGCGCTCTAACGGAAGCAACAAATAGGTGTATAACTGGTATGGATCGACCCGAGAATCGTGCTCTGCTAGTGAATCGTCGATCTCGATTCCCGGATACTCCCGGCGGAGCAGTTGCTCTAATTCCGGAATACTGGCCCGCTCAATCGCTTTGCCGGTAATGGAACTCTTGGGAATGTCCGTTCGGTCGCGGAGCGGATAGACCGTCAATTCGAATCGGAACTGATCGTGCACCAAGACATGGCGGTAATTGCGGGGCACGCCGTCTTTGCGGACGTTCTTAATCAGCACTTCATACCGCAGGTTGGCAAACTCCAAATCGCTCAGCACCGCCTGCAAGCTATCGCTGAACACATGCAAATCAATGTCAGAACCGTCGCGGATGTGGCCGGTCAAGACGCTACCAATCAATCGCGGATGAAATCGGTGGAGTTGCTTCATGAGCCACAGGGCGGCGACGCGCATTGCGCGCAAGTGGTCATTGCGACGATCGCCCTCGATGACACGCGCGAGGTGCTGGATTTCGTCGCGAATTTCTGCATTGGACGGCAAGTCGGCTGGCTTCACCCAGCCCTGGCAGACACGCCGTGCGGCCTTCATCTTGGCGCGATAATACTCCGATTCCTGGCGGTCATACATCATCCGCGCAGCCAAAAAGGCGATCTGACGCCTAGTCTTGGAGTGATTCATGGATTCAGCGGAAAGCCGCGGCGCAAACTGCGGCAAAATGGTCCAAACGCAAAAAAGACTGAAACCGCAGGACTTAAACGGTTGTTTAATATAATAGAACTGTGCGGCAATGAATCAACCGTCAATGTCCAATTTGGACGGTCCTGTACGATTTCTCATGCGGAATGGCACTTGGAAGTCGCTTGGGCAGCGCGGGATGGCCGGTTTTTGGGTTCCTCGGCGGCCGAGATTCGTTCACTTGGTTTCACGGCTAGGTTTGCCACGGGCCGAACCGGGTAGTGGTGGCTGCGGGCGACCACACGTGAACCGCGTAATTTGTTTGGAATGTAGATTTGGAATAAAAGATAATGCGCTTGGAACCGGATACACGGCATCGAATTTTGGCTTGTGCGGGCCCGATTTTTGCCCGCAATGGCTTTCACGGTGCAACCGTTCGCGACATTTGCGACGCCGCAAATGTCAATTTGGCCAGTATCAATTACTATTTTGGCGACAAGCAAGGTTTGTACACCGCGGTGTTGACCGCCGCGCGGGATGTACAGCAGAGCAAATTTCCGTTTACTGATTTCTTGACCACCGGCCAACCCGAGGATCGCCTGCGCGATTTCGGTCGGCTCTCCGGATCGGG
>JACTND010000191.1 GCA_014584305.1 Planctomycetota bacterium
GCAGTTGTCCGTCGAATACTCGCGGCAGATCAAGGGACGTGTGTGGTAAATGCCGCATCGGTTGTCTGGTTGCAAATGTCGACAAACCGTATGGACCAGCAAAAACCACGTCCCCTCATCGATGAAAATCGAAGCGCGCTCGTGCAACAAATACCATCGAATGTAACCGAATGCTTCCAGCGTCGTCGGTTTTTCAATTGGCAGCGCGAAATAACGGCAACATTTTGCCGTACAGAATTGGCACAGAACCTCGCCTGTTGCCAACTCGTTTCGCGGTTTTTTCAGCGGCGGCAATGCGTTCATCGTCGAAGTGAGCTTCCCAGGAGCATCTCGTTCACAACATAATCCATTAGGTCCGGCGTGGGACCTGTCATCAATGTATCGGTTAACGCACGGAGAGCAAGTTGTCATTCGAACAAGTCACGGCGCTGGTCGCCGTCGCGCTCTTGCTGGCAGCCCTGTTGGCCGCGATTCATATCGTCGAACAAGCCGTACAACAACGTCTGGCGCGCAGTTTGGGTTGGCGGGCGGTTCTTTTGACCGGATGGCTCGGGACCCCGATCCATGAGTTGAGTCACGCCGTCACCTGTTGGATTTTTGGCCACCGCATCGATGACATCCAGCTATTTTCCCCAGACCCGCGGACAGGCCGGTTGGGATACGTGAAGCACAGTTTCCAGTCCGGTCATTGGTGGCAGGAATTGGGGACGGTCGCAATTGCCACGGCCCCCTTGTTCGGCGGCGGCGCCGTCTTGCTGGCATTGGCCGGATGGTTTTACCCGGATTCCGTTCGTGAAGCATGGAATGCGTTTACGTTCGACGACCGCCGGTCAATTGTCGCGCAACTGCAGCAACTGTCGATTCCGCTTACCACATTGTTGGGCGGAATTTTTCAGTGGAACAACTGGGGAACCGTCCGGTTATGGGTATTCTTATATTTAGTCCTGTGTGTGGGTTGCCATTGGGCCCCCAGTCGGACCGATTACCAGGGCGCCATTCGCGGCGCGGTGGTTTTGGGGTTTATGCTGTTCGCGGCCGGCATTCTGTTGTGGGTTTTTCCCTCGGTGGGGAGTCTGGCCGTGAACTGGTTGATAGCGGTTGGGACGGTTTTGGTGGCGATGGCCATCTTGGCGCTCAGTTTGATGGTCGCGTCAGCGATGGTCGTTTGGTTGGGGACAGCCCTCATTTTGCCGGTCCGTAAAGGATAAAGTTTTGGCCTGGCTGAGGCCGAATTTACAGTTGATCAGATTTTTCCTGCCGGAAGGGATCGTGCATTGCCTTTCGCAACTCTCGAATTAGAAACCGAACCGATTGAGTCGCACGGAAGTCCTAATGGACGCCTTGACCGAACAGCGAAAACTGTTAGCCTTTACCGGTTAGTTAATTTTGGAAAGAATGAACGTATCCGGTATGCTGGCGTTGTGGCCGAGTGGCTAGGCAGCGGATTGCAAATCCGTCTACGGCGGTTCGACTCCGCCCGACGCCTTTGTTGCGCAAAGTTGTGAGGATTCACCAGGCTCCTGGCGGTCAGCGGCCGAACTTTTCCATGGCCGGCAAGCCAATCTCTCGCACGCGTCCGCGTTCGTCACTTTGCCAAACGATTCTCGATTCCACGTCAATCGCCGACAACCATTGCCCGCCATAACAATTGGTGTCAATCATCCAGATGTGTCCTAGGTTTCGGATTTCTCCGCTCATTTGCGGCGTGTGGCCAACGATGGCAATTTTGTTCGACTGGTGTTTCGCCGGGATATCGTCATAGATATGCTGCCAAAATATGCACTCGTCCGGCTGGTGCGGCAATGGCAAATGGGGAAGGTACCGGGCGTGAACGAAAAAGTGATGTTCGGTTTCCGCGAATCGGAGACAATGTCCCAAAAAGGACAGGTGGTGTTGAGGAACATTCTGCAGACTTCCCCCGTAACTGGCCAAAGTCGCTGCGCCGCCATGGTTCAACCAGAACTTGTGTTCATGCGCACTGTGAAAGGCGCTAAACATCATGATTTCGTGGTTGCCGATGAGGGGGATCAGTTTGCATTTCGACATCAAATTGATCAATCGCTCAACTACTGCCGCCGATTGTGGACCGCGGTCGATGAAGTCCCCCAGGGGGATCAGCATATCCCGTTTCCGCGGCTTAATGGCATCGATGAGCGCTTCGAGGGCAGCATCACAACCGTGAATGTCGCCAATGGCAATGATTCGTGACACGACGTTTTCGAGTCGGGATCTGGAGTTCCTGTTCCTGAAATTGAATTATCAAAGTCTAGGATTTATTGAATCTGTCGCCAGCCCCTATTACTGAATCTGGAGGCGAGGCGGCGATGGAGGTCAGAAACCGACCGTCACACCCCAATAGGGCCCTGGACGCATTGGCGGTGGACATCGATAACGCGGACTATGGTAAATAACAGGGGGATGTGCCCAGCCTACTTCCTCGACAATCACGGCGGCCGGGGGCCCATAAGCCATTCCGCGCGCGGGTGATGGTGCAGCTCCTGGAACCCACGCGCTCTGCATCGCCGCCAGTACTCGGTCCGGTACACCTTGCGATTTCAAATATACCAGTTCCTGCGAGTTGGGGCGGCGTACTACACCCTGGTTGTGGATTTGGTTGGCAACGACGTCATCGCTCAACCCGCTGTGCACGAGTTGCACAACCTGGTCGTGCGACAGCGCCGCCCGCATCTGTTCGGCATACTGCTGAGTCGCCGCCTGTTGGAAACGTTGCTCAGTCGCATCGGCTTCGCCGCCTAGTGCGTTTCCTAACACTGCGCCGGTCAAACCGCCAACCAGTGCCCCCTCGGCAGTGTTGCCGCTATGGGAACCGATAGCGGCGCCAATCAGCCCGCCAGTCGCTCCGCCGAACATCGTTCCGGCGGTTTGGTTGGGACCCCATCCACCCCCCGTAGTCTGGCATCCGGCGAAGGTTAGGCAGCAAACGGCGAGACAGACACTCGCCCTAACGAATTCCCAGTGAACCACGACTCTATCTCCCGGTTGAAAATCGCTCTGGATATTGGCAACCTGGCCGAATTTGGTCAAGTGAAGTTCGGAGAATACTGGAAAACCTGTTTATCGTGCGAGCATCACGTGCTCGTGAGGGAATTCGTAATCGTACTCAGTGCGACGGTACTCGTACTCGACCAGGGCGTGATGGCAAAACCAACGTTCGATCATGAACGATTTGACCTTTACCCCCCTGCAAACTAGGACGTCGCGTTCTGCTACCACGTCGCCCAGTCACTTTCCGGCATCAGCCGACCGACTCGCGACCAATCGTTGCGCGCGAGTCGAACGATTCCACGCACCATTGCTACGGACAATCGCAAACAAAGTCTCAAGAACGAAGTCCAGTTCTTCGAGATCGCACGCGGTTCTGGATGGGAAGGTGCTTCTATTCGCGATATGCTGCGCGTTAGCGACGCTCTTGACGACGACGTCAAACGCGACGGAAAATCAATATGGTTGCGGATCGTGTCGGTGCGCACACGGCTGATCCACCCTACGGAGACTGTTGCGGTGGAACGAATTGAGAAGGAGTACGAGTACCGTTGCACTGAGTACGAGTACCAGGAGGACAGGATTCTGACGAGCAAGCGGAGCTACTGGAGCGGAGGTGGCTGCGGTTATTTGTTATCAGATTCATGCGCCGCCGCCAGGGGATCCTTAAAACTTGTTTCGACGTGGATGCACGAAGGTCGCCACAGCGGTTGCTCTCCTCCTTGAGGTGAGCCGCTCCTAGCGATCGCGCACTCCACGCAGTAGTTCTTAAGAAGCTTGCTATATCCAAAGGGAGGATTCCATGAACCATTTGTTGGCTTCGCAGCACGGCGATTGGCTTTACGGGCGGCTCCGTAGTCGAGCGCAGCTGCTCGCCTTGTGCGCGGCATTGCTGATTGCCCTGCCCTGTTCTGCATTCGGACAGGAAGAAAGGCCTCGTTCGGCTCCAGAGCGCCGTGAGGGAAATTTGCGCGTCGGGCATGCGGCTCCGACATTCGAAATCGATGCGCTCGATAACGAAGAACGGTTTGACCTACGGGACTGGCACGGCAAAAAGCCCGTAGTCTTGATTTTCGGCTCCTACACGTGACCTCCATTCATTCGCCAGGTTGGCGAAATGGAAGCCATGTATCAAGCCTATCGGGAAATCGCCGAGATTCGTTTGATTTATATTCGCGAAGCGCACGCTGCCGATGGGAAGTGGCCAGTCGATTATGCCAAACGATTAGGAATCAACGAGCATCGTACCTTCGGCGAGCGCTGTGCGACGGCCAAGTCATTCCTTGACGATCACACATTGACGATTCCATGCCTTATCGACACGATTGAGGATCAAGTCAACGATGCCTATTCCGCGTGGCCTGACCGCATCTACATTGTTCGCACGGATGGGCGGCTGGCGCTCGTTGCACGCCCTGGCCCAGCGGGATTTGCGCCCGGGTTGTCAGCAGCGCGCCAGTGGCTGGAGGAACTATCGAAAACCGGCCTAGAACCTGCATTGCCGGACGGTGCCGCCGAAGCCGGCGAATCCCGCCATGTGACTGCGCGCAACGATTGAAAACGAGCGCGACAACGACATCTAAAAGAGCCGCCCAGCGTCGGCGGCCTTCGGTGGCAGGGCCGTTCTGGCATCGTCTTCGCGCTAGCCCGCATTTCTCACACTGCTAAAGATTTTCGAGGTCGGTTGGTTGAGTCGCAGATGTTCCGACGCGTCTCAGGTCTCGGGTGATTTCGAGCCGGTTGGAAGGTGGTGCCGGAAAGGGTTTTTCGACTTGGAGTGGGTCAAAAACGTCATCATTGTGGCGTTCCAGGCGCACCGCTTCCGCTGTTGGGTTGGACGGAAATCATTTTTGACGGTGATCCAGCGAGCAGTGCGACCCGAAGTTTAGCCCGATGCCCAATTCGGAGGCCGAGCAGGTAATGCGATTTGTCGAAGGTGAAATAGCACGCGTTGAAAGACTTCGGCGTAAGGATAAGCGGATGAAAAGGAAACCCAGACCTTACGC
>JACTND010000148.1 GCA_014584305.1 Planctomycetota bacterium
GACGAATCCAGCGCCTGACCGCGGTGCCCGCCGAATCTCGCCAGACAGAGACCGGCTCGTCCGCCAGCCACCGTTCGATATCCTGCGCCATTTCGATCGGCGTTGCGTAGCGATCCCCAGGGGCAAATGCCATCGCGTGTCGACAAATGGCGTCCAGTGCACGCGGTACCGATTCGCAAACCTCTCCCGGAGCCGTTTGTTTTCCGGAGCGGACCGCTTCCAGAACCGAATCCACGGTATCGCCTTGAACGGGAGGGCGACCAGTCAGCAGGAAATGTAGAGTCGCTCCTAAGCTATAGATATCGTTTGCCGTTCCGACAATGCCAGAGCCTGCCGCCTGTTCGGGACTCATATAGGCCGGTGTTCCGATCGCTGCTCCTCGGGTAGATAAGCCAAGGCTGAAATCGTCGTCCTCGGAACGGTCATCGGAACCAAATTCAATGATGGTCTCCTCGGCATCCTGATGTTCACGGCTACTTTCGTCCGCGCGTTTGCTCGGAATGTGCTTTGCCAGACCCCAGTCAACCAGCATGGTTTCGCCATTTTCGCCAACTACAATGTTGGCGGGTTTGATATCGCGGTGAATAATGTTCCTGGAATGGGCGTGCGCTACGGCGTGGCAAACCGTAATGAAGCTGTTCAACAGCCGCCGAAACGCTAGTGATGCAAATCTGGCCGAACCATCCGGTTCTGAATGGATCCAATCTTGCGTGAGATCGCGGATCGTCCGTCCCTCGATCAACCGCATGCTATAAAACGGGGTTCCCTCGGGAGTAAATCCCAAGTTGTGAATGGGGACAACCGCCGGGTGTTCCAATTGGCTTGTTATTTCAGCCTCCAGAAAAAATCGAGCTTGGGCAACGCCGCACTTGGCATGTCTCGGCAACATTTCCTTAATGGCCACTTGTCGATTCAACGTCCTGTCAATTGCGACGGAGATCTTTCCCAGTCCGCCAGTTGCCAATTTGTTCACCAATTCGAAGCGATGACTGGCCTCGAGAGTTGACACGTTGTCGTCCACTGGTAGCTTCTCGCCCGTCGGCCCGGCCCGATTAGTAATGGGCTGCTCTACGCGCGTCATGTCCTGTTGAACGTCCGCCGTGTGTTCAGCCCAGAGCGCGTTCAACAAATGGATATCAGTCTCGGTGAGACTTCCGTCGGCAATCAGATGAGCAACCAATGAGATTTCCGGTTGGGCAGCCCATTTGACCACGCCTCTTGCCAATTGTTCCGCTTCCAAGAGGTCGGATTCCCAGGCAAAGACGCCCAGCCGCAAGGCTGATGGTTGCTTATTCATGGTTCATTACTCCGGTCCACTTGGCCAGGTCTGCGACGTTGTTTGCGGTCCATTTCGGTAGATAGTCCGCCGCCAATCGCAGAATGAGGTGCTTCAATCAACTCGTCGAAATAGCCCTTGCGACAATCCTATCGGCGGCTTACGAACACGGGAAACTATTCATGCCGGATGACGTCGCGTTTTAAAATTCGAATACGAAATGAGAAACAATTGTGCCATACGACAACGCCGTTCGCATACTCCAAGTTAACGATTCCGAAACCTTGCGTTTACCAAGTGAATACGAATCACTTTTACCTCACAATAAACATTGGGCAGAAATGGCCTTCCTAAACCTAATGATGCGAATTCTGGTTGGACGTGAGGAAACAAGTCTCATTTGTCTTCAAAAAGGCTTGCAAAAAGCCCTTTTTGTGCGTAACTTAAATCCATACATTCGTCGTCCGTGTTGGTCAATTGGCTTTGCAGTGCCGAGTGGGGCATACCTTTGACAATTGAGTCAGAGAACATCGAACAATCCATCTCCGACAGCCACGCTGCCATGCTGCGCGTGATGCAGGGCGACTCTGTGGCGATAGGCCATTTGGCACAGTCGCTGCGACCCTATTTGAAACAAATTGTCCGCAATGAGATTGGCGGCGAGAATGTGCTGGGAATCGAGGACGAATCGGATATTGTCCAGAAAGCCTTGACCCAGGCCATGGCGAACTTATCTGGATTTCGGGGACAGACCCTTGCGGAATGGAGTGCCTGGTTGGCGGCGATTGCCCGTAACGAGGCCCGCATGTCCCGCCGATACTGGCTGTCGGATCGCCGATCAGTCCGGCGGCAGGTCAAAGAGGCCTCGGCACTTCTGGAAAACCATGCGGGTGCACAATCGTCGATATCGGCTAAGGCGACTCGCCGAGAAGAAATGGATCGCTTGGCAAATGCCCTGGCTGAATTGACGGAGGCACAGCGGCAGTTAGTTCAATGGCGGCAAAACGACGGACTTAGCCACGCAGATATCGCCAGCCGGCTCGGCATAACTGTCGAAACGTCGCGCCAGCGTTGCAAATCCGCCATGGACGCATTGCGTCGTGCATGGGCGTCACTTGAGAAGTGACACCGTACGGAATTCTGGAGAATTCACATCAGAAGCGAACGTCGAGCGCAGGAATCTGGTGCTATCGGCACATTCTAGCTCCGGCGTTACCATTCGGAATTCGCCGATTCCGATTCTGACGGTTGGCGTATGAAATGGCCCAATTCATCGGGTCCGTTTGCCGGCAGCTCATCCGGGAGAAAAAAGGGGAGGGAGAAAAAAGGGGACACCCACTCATTCGGCGTCGGCGTCTATTTGTGAGTGTCCCCTATTTCCTTTTAGCGGCCATCCAAAAAAAGCGGGCGATTCAGTCTTATGACCAAATCGCCCGCTAGGTTGTGACCAGAAATGCGTCCTGGTTTAGAAAGTCAGGCTCGTAACTTGCTTAGTTGCAGCCGCAACCATTGTTGGCCACTTGGCCGCAGCCGCTGTCGCAGCCGTGGTCGCAAGCGCAGCAACGGTGCATGGCAACGAGTCCGCGAATCCGGCCCAGCAAGTTGCGGAGCCGACCTCGCAAGCCTGGACGGCAGCAGGGATCGCCGCAACCGCAGTTGTCACCGCAGCCACAGGCATTGCCACCAGCGTTGCCGCAAGGATCGCCGCAGCAAGCCGGAGCGCAGCTTACGCAAACCGGAACTTGCTCTTCAACGCATCGCGGAACGCAAACCGTGCAGGTATAAGGAACTTGCTCGCAAACTCGGCGGCAAACTCGCACGCACTTCATTTCTTGAACTTGACGGCAGACCGTGTAGGGCACTTGGCAAGTCCGTGTTTGGCACTCCCAACGAGTCGTGCAAACTGGAACTTCCTTCGTGCAGGTCTCGCATTCCCAGCGCGTCACACAGCATTGCACTTCTCGCGTGCGGTTTTCGCACACCCAACGAGTGCAGCAGTAGGTGATCGTCTTGGGCTCGCAGACCCAACGGGTCACGCAGCAGGTCACCGTGCGGGTTTGCGGCTCGCACACCCAGCGAGTCACGCAGCAAGGAACTTGCTCGCAAACCGTCTCACAACGGTATCGCGTCACGCAGACTTCTTTCGTCTCGCACGTCGGAACCCAGCATCGACGGCAAACCACTCGGTCCGGCAGTTGGCAGCAAACACGTTGGAAGCAGCCACGTTGCCATTTGGGGCAGCCCGTGCAGGGATCCGTCACGCAGCTTCCCGGAACTCGGACCAACCGAGATACCGTTCGGCCAGGGATGACTTCTTGCCGAGTCTCCCAATGACCGCCGCGCACGGTAACCGTTTGCGTCTCGGTGTAGGGAACTCGAACCGTGCGAGTCACTGTCCGCATTTGTTGCTCCGTCACGCGACGGCGCACGTTAACCGTGATTTCACGGGTTTGTTGTTCAGTAACCGGACGACGCACCATGATTTCCTTGGTGTGCTGTTCGGTGACGGGGACGCGGACCGTGTAGTTGACCGTCCGTGTTTGCATTTCGCGAACCGGACGACGGACCGTGTACTGAACCGTCTTGGTGGTCATTTCGCGGATCGGAACGCGCACTTGGTATTCATGCGTACGGTAGCATGTTTCGCGCACCGTCCGGCAGACCGGAACTTGTTTCTCTTCCCAAACGAGCCGTGTGCACGTTCGGTACCGTGTGACTTCCTGTCGATCGTAAACGACACGACGTTGTGTTCGCATGACAGTGTAGCTGCCACAGCCGTCCGCCGCAGCGGTGCTGCCCACTACCCCGTAGCTGGCGCCGCCACAACATTGGCCCCAGCTGAAGCTGGCCGACAACACTGCGATGAACGCAGCCGTCAGCAGACTTCGTACTAGTTTCATTGCTTACTCTCCCAAAAATGGATCTGACGTTTCTAATCTCAGAGGCGGCATCTGGTCTGGCGAACTATTCGCCGTGCCTTTACCAATTCCGGTTTCCCTCAGCAGCCTGGCGCCCCGATCCCATCCGGTTTCGACCGCAGGTCGTCACAGTGGCTGTGTTTGAGGTCAATGGCCGACTCCGGCCATTCCGACTTTGGCCCTCCTGTTGCCGTTAACTTCGGCAATCCAGCGAAGATAGATTAAAAACGTAAAGCTTGCCGAAAAAATAAACAGAAAAAATGCCAGCATCGTTTCCGTGAACTCCCAATGTAGCCAAAATAGCGGAAACGCCGGACATTCTGGTTGTACGGCCGGTCGCCGACTCCGCCGCAAGCCAATCAAGTTTTAGAATGTAGGGATATGCCTGAGCAAACTGAGTTCCCGATATCGCCGGTTCCGCCGAAAGGAGCGGTTCAGAGGCTCAGCCTCTACCTCCGCGAACTCCGCAAATCGGCCAGCGAAGGGCGCGATCGAATCAGCTCCACCCGTTTGGGGAAGCTACTGGACCTAAAACCTGCCCAAGTCCGGAAGGACCTGAGCTATTTGGGGCAAGCCGGCCAACCCGGTGTCGGCTACGTCTGTCAAGACTTGATCGGGCTCATCCAGCGGACGCTGGGAACGGACCGGAAATGGCCCGTAGCGCTGGTGGGATGCGGCAAGATCGGCCAAGCTCTCTTGGGTTACGGCGGATTCGATCCGCAAGGGTTTCAGATCGTGGCGGCTTTCGATAGTGATCCGGACATCGTCGGAACTGCACACGGAGCATTGACAGTGCAGGACGTGGACCAGGTGGCCGACTCGATTCGCCGCCAGGGAATTCGTCTGGCGATTGTCGCTGTTCCTGCCGACGCGGCCCAGGCTACTGCCGACCGACTTGTCCTTGCAGGGATTGAAGGGATTTTGAACTTTGCGCCGGTTGTGCTTGTCCTACCCAAGACGGTTCGTGTTGTTGCCGTGGATTTGGCGATCGGCCTGGAACAATTGGTCTTCGGCGTTGTCAGACAGCTTGAAAATGGTTAAATTGGCCAAACTTTTAGCACATTGCCCGGTGGTGTAATGGTAACACTACGGATTTTGGTTCCGTCATTCTAGGTTCGAATCCTAGCCGGGTAATTTGGATCGCTATCATTTGCCCGCGATCCGATCAGGTGTGATTCTAGTCACCGGAAGCAGCCGACCGAAAAGTCACCGATCTCTTCCCTATTTCCCCAAAGGAAATCATCGCGTTTAGCGTTAACTGTTCGCCGATCGGCGAGTTGCACCACCGGGGGCGTTATTTCTTAGAGATTTTTCCAAGACGTCGCTTGCTGATCGCCAACTCTGGTCCATGTTTATCCGTACACGGAACATTCCAAAAACCAACGGACGGCGAGTTCCAGCTTTTCAGGTCCAACTGACCAGACGGATTTCGAAATAAACGTCGCCGCGAGCATTCCTTTTTTGGACTTTTGCGTGCAAATGAGTAGAATTCGGAAGTTTCAACAACTGAAGCTGCACATCCGTTTCCATTCAAACATTCGTAGATTTCAGGAAGAATTGACATATTTGCGAACAACAAGGGGGGGCAAATGTTTCGCATCGCATTGATCGCATACATGGCGTTCATCGCCATCAGCGCCAACACGTGGGCTCAAAATTATCGTTACCAAGCCGGCTACAGCCAACCGCAATCGAGTTGGGCCGCGGCGTTGACGGATCAAAAGCAACATGACTTCGGCGTCGTCCCCAAGGCTTCTGCCCAACGACACACATTTCGTTTCACGAACTCACTCGATTCGGATTTGCAATTGACCGGCGTTCGCGCGAGCTGCGGTTGCATTAAACCTAAGGTGCTGACGCCCACGGTCAAACCGGGCGAGCAAGCTGAGTTGCTGATTGAATTCGACACAAAAAACTTTGACGGAACGCGCAGCGCTACGGCGACCTTGAGTTTGCAACGTTCCGGACCGCGCCGTGAATACGCGGAGATTCAGTTCTCGATCAAAGGCGTCATTCGACGGGATGTTGTGGTCGAACCCCTTACGATCGACTTCGGTTCCATCATCGTCGGGAATGCGACTCAACGCGTGGTGACCGTCAAATACGCCGGCAATCCCCAATGGCAGCTATTAAATGTCGCGTCGTCCAATCCACGCATTCAATTGAGCCTGGAAGAGACCCGGCGCGATTTGGCGACGCGACGAATTGACTATCAGATTACCGTCACGGTCCCGGCGGATTGCCCGGAAGGAGCGATCAACGATGATCTGACGCTTACTACGTCGGATCTCTCGAATCAGGTGCTACGCGTTCCAATGACCGGTGTCGTGAAGCAGCCGATTCAGGTCACTCCAATTTCGCTTGGGGCAATCGATCGCGGCGACAAGATCATCAAACGGTTGATTATCAACGGTGAACGACCGTTCGCGATCAGTCGAATCGAGGTCAACAACCCTCGTCTGAAGTTCAAAGAGTCACCAGGAGAAAAGACGCTACACGTTATCGAATACGCCGTCGATACTTCGACCGATGGCGATATCATCGACGAGATCAAGATTTACACAACGGACCCCAACCAATCTGAAATCCTGGTCCGATTCGAGGCCCAAGTCGTGGAGAGCACGGTTGTCAAAGGTAAGGGCAAATAACCGCTATCTCTGTGCTTAAAGCCGGAAAGTCCGGTACGTTCGCGTGCCGGACTATTTTTTTGAACGATCGGGCCGATCCGACTAACCGTCTGATCAATTCCCAGCCAACGTGCGATAATAATCGATCGACAACCGCAGCCCTGCGGCCAAGTCAATCGTCGGCCGATATCCCAGAACCCGCGTGGCGGCCGTAATATCCGCCAAGCTATCACGAATATCCCCTGGCCGGGGAGGTTGAAAATCCGGGCGCACATGGACCGATAATGCCTGTCCCAATTGGTGAAGTAAATCGAGGACGGTCGTGGCGCGGCCGTCGGCGATGTTGAAGGTTCCACCTGCGGCGCCGGGAGCGGACATAGCGAGCAGGTTCGCTTGCACGACGTTGCCGACATAGGTGAAGTCGCGGGATTGCAATCCATCGCCGTAAACGATCGGGGGCTGTCCGGCCAGCATTCTGGTGATGAACCGCGGAATGGCCGCCGAATAGTGACTGTTCGGGTCTTGGCGCGGTCCGAAGACGTTAAAATACCTCAAGCAAACGGTTTCCATTCCGTGCGCCAAGAAATACGACTGGCAATACAACTCACCCGCGAGCTTGGCCACCGCGTATGGCGATAATGTTTGAGGCAAGTCCGATTCTCGCTTGGCCGAAAATGGCGAATCGCCATAGCAACTGCTGGATCCGGCGTAGATCAACCGTCGAACCCCCGCGCGACGCGCCTGTTCCAGCACGTTCAAAGTACCGGTGACGCAGGCCTGGTTGACTCGCAGGGGCTGTTCGATGCTCAAGGGGACACTGGCCAACGCCGCCTGGTGAATGACAAACTCGGCGTCAATAAATGCTTTGGCGACGGCCGTTTCATCGCACACATCCGCTTCGATGAAACGAATCCGTTGCCAGACGTGATCCAAATTGCTGCGCGAACCGGTGACCAAGCTATCGATGACCGTCACCGTGTCTCCGCGCGCGACCAAGGCATCGACGATATGTGAGCCAATGAAGCCGGCGCCACCAGTGACAACAACATGCGTGCCCATGTTCGCTTATCTCAATTATTCGGCGACCAGACATCCCCGCAGGGGAATATGGGACTTGGCCAACATTGCCGCGGCCGCGTGGGCGGTCGTGCGATCGGTTGTGTGGCGGTTGACAACCAACAATGCGCCATCGGCAATGCGACGCCAGCGAGGAGTTTCCACCTGAGATGCTTGGCCACCGGACACGAGTATCTGCGCGTACGATTCCCGAAGAATTTGCAATCGCTCGACAACCAATGCCCATTCGGAATCCGAAAGCTCGCCGATCGTGCGCGCACCGGCCAACGGTTCCAGCAGGTCCAATGTAGAAACTGTGGTGGACATCCGGGCCCCAGCGCTGCGCGCCTCCGTTCTGTCCGCAAACGCCCGCTGGATGGAATCCGCACAACCGCGCGCGCTATGCACCGTCCATAGTGTGCGACATTCATCGCGGCCAAACGAACTGGCTAGTGCCAGCGATACCAGCGAAGCACGCTGTGCATCGTCAACATCGCAGACAAGCAGTACGCCCGGATTGCTCCGTACCAGCGATGTGGAAACTCCTGCCAACGCAGCAGCCACCGCTTGTCCCGTTCGACCAAGCAATTTGGATACGTCCACCGAATCGATGCGCGCTGCAGTCGGTAGCGGTTTCCTGGCCGGATCGGCGATGACCGTTTCCGATTGTATTTCAGGAATGGAAACCACGGTGACTTGCGGCGCCGTTTCAAACGGTTGGGCGCGCTGCACCAGTTGATGAAGTGCCTGCGCGGGGACTTGCGCGGCGCGCCGGTTAAACTCAACAAGATCGATTGCCATGGCTTACGTGGAATCCGTGTGCGTCAGGAACTAGGGGTCGTCGGGGGATCTTGCAATACGCCGCGCAGCCGGTCAAACAACAGCTCATAATCCATCCGCACTGCGCGTCCAGTCGGATTGCTGGGCGCGGTCTCGGACGTCTCGTCGCGCTCGGCCACAGACCGCGAGGGATATTGATTGACGCGACTGACAACCAACATGTCGGAATCGTCCTGGTGCGCCGTCTCGGCTGGTTGGGTAGTCGGAGCGGAGGGAGAGATGCGTGTTTCCAAGGGAATCGTAAGTGAGTTGCTCGGGATTTCGACCGTCAGATTATTCGAAGAACGAGTTGCCGATTCAAAACTGACAGTTTCCCGTTCGGGCCGATTCGTCGATTCCACAATCAACACGGAATCGGACAGATCAAACTCGCAATTTGGCCACGGGAAATCCGCCGACAAATCATGAGGCTGCAGATTGCTGGCCTCCTGGTTATGTTTCCAGGTGAAACGCAAAGCTGGGCTGACGACTTGTTCTTCAAAGTCGAACTCTGTGTCGGCGAACGGATCGACAATCCGCCGCGTTGGGGGGGGCTCTTCGGGCTGGCTGCCAAGTGTCGATTCTTCGACCTGAGCCGCTTGAGCCGATTCCACTTGGCGAATCAGGTCCTCTTGTTCCTCTTGCAAGCGGCGCAATTCCGCCTCGACCGCCTCGTCAGTCAGTTCGTCGTCCAGAGTTTGCCAGTGGTAACCAGTCCGCTCCGAAGAATCCACAGACGTCGCCTGTGGCGCTGGCGTCAGGTCGCCGAATTCGACGACTGTCCACGGTTCCGAGGTTGTGGCGGATGCGCTCGCCGGGAACAACTCCGCAGCTCCCGGTAACCGTTGCACATCCGTCCACGCGTTTTCAATCAGTGTCTTATCCACGCGCGAGCCACCCAAGGTTGCCAACAGTATCAAGGCGTGGTCGCACAACATGTTGACCAAACGTGGAATCCCTTGGCACAACTGATGTATTCGTCCCAATGCGTCGGGGCTGAAGAATTCGCGTGTGCCGGACCCGACTCGTTTAAGATGCGTCCGCACATAGTCAGCCGTCTCCGCGGACGTCATCGGGCTGAGGTAACACCTGGCCGCAATGCGTTGGTTGCACGACTCCAATTCCGTATGTGTCAACAGTTCGTCGAGTTGGTGATTCCCTGCCAATACCAACTGGCAGCGCGGCGCCCCTTGCCAAACCAAATTGGACATGGCACCCAGCTCCGCCAACAGTTCCACGGTTAATTTATGGGCATCGTCCACGAGCAGCAATACGCCGCGCTCAAAGCGGCAACCGTTGCGAACATAATCCATCAGAGCCAATCGCATTTCGCCTTCCGCCAGTCCTCGATAGGGCTGACCCAACTCGAACAAAATGGTTTGCAACAATTCGGTGCGGACTGTGAGCTGGGAACATTGAATCAAGGCCGATTGATAGCGCGTCCGCTGATACTCGGCGACCATTGATAGCACGAGCGTTTTGCCCAGTCCGGTCTCGCCGATCACCAGCGACGTTCCATTGTTGCGGTCCAAGCAAAGTTTAATTTGACCCAATGCCTGATGCACGGCGCGCGCTGGATAGTAGTCCTCCACCACGGGAAAACAGCGGAACGGGCGACTGCGCAATTGGAATAGTTGCTCGTACATGGGCGATTCGTTGATTAACCTCGCAAAGTCCAGATCAATTGACACAGCGCTTGGAGTGGATCGGCCAACATGGCGCGACCGAACTCCGGGCGCAGCAGCGCCAGGGCCACGATCATCACAAACGTAGCCAAAATCAACATTTCGCTCAATTTCAATATGCGGCCCCCGTGGCGGCCCAAGGCCGTTGCGGAACCACCTCGCGGATCGGGAATTACGGCCACCACCGCGCCGCCCAATGTTTTCTCGATTTCGCTCAGGTCAGCAAAGCCGCAATCGCCCCGATGTCCGCGTTTCCTAAGCGCTATCAGCGTCCCCAAACCAAACGATAGCATGGCGACAAACAGCAAATAGTATCGACTGCCGAGCGGGCCCAACGGCCGCACGCGTATTGGCGCACTGACTATCTCCAAGCGATTGTCCGTACCGGTCTCATTTGACGTTGCGCCATTCGAAAGATTGGCCTTCGCAGCATTCGCCGCCAGATTCATCTTCAAATTCTGTTGCAGGTTGGCCAAGCACTCATCCAGTTGACGCGCCGATTCAGCGATCCGATTGGCATCAGACTCTCCCGACGTTCCGCGACTGTCCGGCTTGGTGTGCGACGCGGTGTGAAACGAGTTGGCCTGGCCGGTCAAGCTGGGGCCATCCAAAGGTGGATTCGAAGTTACCGGCGATTCCCCCGCAGCATCTGTCGTTCGATGCGCGCTCTTCGCGATCCGGTCAGCAAGCAGGCGCGCCCGCTCGAACTCCAATTCCCAATGGGGCAACGCGGCATCCGGTGAGTTCACGGCGATTTTTGGGCTAGTCGCCATCTGCTCGATCCGCCGATTCAGTTCGGCAATCAACGCGTTCAACTCAGTGGGACCAAACTCCTCGGTTTCCAGGCAACGGATCGTCAATTGCCAGCCATCACCGGAAAGCAAAGGCCGGATCGAGAACGTCAAGTTTCGCCGCACCGCCGCATAATCATCGGCTGATTCGGGCTCACGACTGAGCGAAGATACCGAGTAGTCCCCTGGTGGTTTTTGCGCTCGGCGACTTAGCTCGCTGAGCCAAGCCGTCGTGGTCAAGTCCTTCAACTCCGCAATTACCCGATCTTGAAAATCATCGAGTTCACCCGTGCGGGCGGGCGGTACGGTGACCGTAATTGACTTTTCGAAAGCGAACCGTTGGGAGACGAACGACATCAATCCGGTAGCCAGGATCATAATCGCCAAACCAACGGCCGCCGCGACGTACGTGATGTTTAGCCATGAAGTGCGGGAAACGCGCGCAATCAGCGCCCCTAGTTCGGAGTTGTCGCCCGACGACCGTTTGGTTGCAACTGCTGGCATCTGTCAATTCCTGCGCGCACTGCGCGCGCTCAATGTGGAGTACGTCCCAGAGAGGGATTTCGGCAGGACGGAATTTGGCGCTTGAAGAAACTTTGCCGATTGGCGCGATTATTCCGGATAAGCAGCCGGTTGTGTCGCGCGTTCGACCTGTGCTGGGTTGCGGCACGCGACGAGAGTTTCGAAAACTCCCTGTTGCGTTGTTTCGCCACGTTGATTGACCAGCCGATGCAGCCAAGCGACGCGGCCCGAACGACGGCCCGACGCGATCTTGTCCAACACAGTTGTTTCCAGATGCACCGTATCGCCGATGTGGATCGGTTTGATGAATTCCCAATCGCGGATGGCGGAGAAGGCTAAGGTCATCACCAAAGGCGTATGACTACCTAGCCCGGCCACCCAACTGATCCCCAGCAGTCCATGGGCCACGCGGCCTCGGTAGACCGTGCCGCTTGCGAACTCGGCGTCCACATGCAGCGGATTGAAATCGCCAGTGGAGCAGGCGAAGTTCACGACATCCGTTTCCGTGATCGTCCGTCCTAAACTGGACCACGATTGACCGATTTGGATATCTTCAAAATGTAAACGTTCACTCATAGACTTGCCGAATCGCCCGCCCACGATATCAACCCGAGTCGGGGTGGAGGGATTTGAACCCACGACCCCCTGCTCCCAAAGCAGGTGCGCTAGCCAGGCTGCGCTACACCCCGATTTTGCCGATGGAAAAAGGGTTATGCTAAACCGCGCTCCACGTTCAGGCAATGCCCACCGCGTTTTCCCGCTTGAAAATCAAGCCACTTTCCGACTACTGGGATCACCGGTTAATGCCTCATACAGTCGCCTAAACTCCTCTGCATTGGCGAAGTGTATGACAATCGAGCCCTTGCGCGAGTTCCCCCGAATCTGAACGCGAGTACCCAACGCCAACTTCATTTGCTGCTGCAACGCTTCGACCTGAAAGTCGCGAGTCACTGGCCGAACCGGCGTTTGGAACTTAACCTGCGGATCGTCCTCGGCGGCGATCCGCTCGGCCACCAACCGTTCGGTCTCGCGGACGCTCCAACCTTCGGCCTTGATCCGTTGGCAGAACTCGATCTGTGCGGACTCATCCCCCAACGGCAACAATGTCCGCGCATGACCCGCCGAAATGTCGCCTTGTTGAATTGCCGTTTGCACAACGCTCGGCAACTCCAGCAACCGCATGAGATTCGCGATCGTCGAGCGGTCGATCTTCAGCCGCCGCGCCAAGTCCTCTTGTGTACATTGATGCTCATCCAGATAGCGCCGAAACGAGAGCCCTTTTTCGATCGGATTCAAGTCCTTGCGTTGCAGATTCTCGACAATTGCCAACTCGGCCACGAGGCGATCGTCGGCGGTCCGTAGCCGCGCGGGGATCTTCGTCCAACCCGCCTTGATCGCCGCCCGCAACCGGCGCTCGCCGGAAATCAACTGGAACCGCCCGTTGACCTGCCGCACCAAAATCGGCTGTAACATATCGTGGTCCGCCAGACTTTCCGCCAGCGAAGCGAGTTCCGTTTCGCTGAACTCGCGGCGCGGTTGAAACGGATTCGGGTCGATATCGTACACGTCCAATTGCAATAGTTGGTCGCGCGGTTCCGCCTGGTCGGGAGCTGGCGGCAGCGATTCGCGTGGCGGTGTTTCCGATCGGGCTGGTTCGAAATCGTCAAACTCGTCGGCCGCTCCTAGCAAAGCCTCCAACCCGCGCCCCAACCGTTTCTTTTTAGGCAGCATCCATAACCTCCATGCATAGCTCCACGTATGCGCGACAGCCGCGGGAACGGGGGGCGTATTCCAGTATGGTTTGGCCATGACTGGGCGCCTCCGCCAACTCGACTTCGCGCGGAATCGTCGTGAAAAAAACAATTTCTCCAAAAAATTCGCGAACCTGCCGCTCGACTTCCTGCGTAAGCTCCAAGTTGTGATCGTACATCGTCAACAAAATCCCGGCAAACTGCAGAACCGCGGCCTGGCGACTCGCGCGCGATTGAATCACTTGGCGAATGATGTGGATCATCTGCGTCAGCCCTTCCATCGCGAAGTATTCGCATTGAATCGGCATCAGGACTTCATCGGCGGCCGCCAATGCCGTTTGCGTCAATTGCCCCAACGACGGAGGCGAATCAATCAACACGTAATCGTAACGACCAATATCCTGACGTAGATGATCGACCACGCGGCGGCTGGCAGCGTCATCGGCGTTGGCCAACTGATCGACGTCCCGAAACGAACGGCTTCCCGGCAACACGAACAGTTTTTCAGTTTCCGAAGGGATCGTCCAATGCCGGAGGGCTTCCTCCATCACCAACGGATGCCTCTCCACCGGGCGGCAACCCAATCCGCTGGTCGCGTTGCACTGCGGGTCCATGTCGATCAACAACGTCGAGTGTCCGGCCGAAGCCAATGCGGCCGCCAAATTGATCGCCGTGGTCGTCTTGCCGACGCCTCCTTTTTGGTTGGCAATGCAAATTGTTCGCGGCACGAAACACCCAGCGCGGTTGGCAGTGATCGTTGTCAGTTTCAGGCAAGAGCGTGTTTACCAGGAAGCGGCGCGCCGTTGAATGCCAAAACGCGCGAATTGCCGATCGACGAAACGAACGGATGGCCAAGTTCCGGCTTCCCAAGTTGCCGTGGCGATTCAAACCACCTAGTTTAGTTGCACGTGAAACATTACCCATGCCGCGCAGGTTTCCCCGTCGGTTCCACGTGAAACCGGTCAGTCCGTGGACAACGAATGAAACACCAGGCCCGACAGTAGCTTCGGATAGAAGTAGGTGCTCTTGGCCGGCATCCGTTCGCCCTGCAAGCTGATCGCGGCGACGTCATCCACACTGGCCGGCAGCACCATGGCCGCCAGTTGAAACTGCTCCCCGGAAGCAAGCTGCCCCGTCAAATCGCGGCCGCTGACATCCCCTTCAGTCAAGTACCGTGTAACTTCCGACTCACCGCGTACGTAAAGTGGCGTCGGCAGGTCCGCCAGTCCCAGCAAGTCCTCAACCGCCAGCTTATGCAGCAGACTGACCCCCAATCTGTTCCACGAGGAACTCTGCCCGGAGATGTCGGCCATCCGCTGTCTTCCCGATTCCGTAATCCGTGCTAGCGTCCACACCGAGTCGCTGGCGGTGTAGAAAGCCAAGGTACCTTGATCAGCCTCGATATCGATCATCGTCCACACATCTGCCGCGGCAGCCGGACCGCAAGCCACCGTCTCGCAATCGAAACATCGCGTCAACTTTCTCGCCAGTTGCTCCCGCGTAATTGGATGCACCCCACGGAACAGCCGGTGCGTCGGCAGCACCACCAACCCCGGATCACTCATGCTGAAGCACGCCATCATCACGTAATTTGCCGGATGCTCCGACGTCAGCAAACCCTGTTCGGCCAACTCCTGGCGATAATTCCAAGCCGTCTCGTACCGGTGATGACCATCCGCCACAAACATCGGTTTGGGCCCCATCAACGACTCCACGCGGGCGATGGCCCCCAAGTTCGTCATCCGCCATAAGCGATGCGTCACCCCGAACCCATCGAGGACCTCCATTGGCGTCGCATCGTCGATCGCATTCTCCAAAACCTGTTGCACTTCGTTACCACGATCCGGCATCAAGCCGAAGATCGGACTGAAATTGGCGCGGCACGCCCGCGTCAACATCAACCGATCAAGCTTCGGGCCCGCGTGCGTCGCCTCGTGTGGGAATACGTTGCCGACCCCAAATGGTTCGATCCGCAGGCGGCAAATAAATCCGCGCCGCGTCAACAGCACACCGCCGTAAGGGAACGTCTGGTGATAGACGTAAATCGCGGGGTCCTTATCAGCCGCCACGATCCCATCCCGTTTCCAATTCCGCCAGAACTCCGCTGCACGGCGGTAACGGCTGTCCGGTTCGTCCCCCGGTTGGTACTCGTTCAGAATTAACCGCACCACATTTGCCGGATGGCGGTCATACAAAGCGCGTTGCAGTTGCGAATCGATAATATCGTAGGGTGGAGCCGTCACATCCGCCAGCGCGCCGACTTGCGCCACATCGTACCGCCAACCTCGAAACGCCTGAATCGTTGCCATAGAGTTTGCCACTGGTCCCCATTCGGAGTACAGCAGCGTGCGCAGCCCTGCGCTGTCGAACGCCCGATGCCAGTTCCCGCCAGTCCTAGACAACGCCTGTACGATGAAGGGGATACTAGTATTTGCTCAGCAGCTTGTCGAGACTGGGTGCTAGCAACTACCCCGTCGTATCCGTCACAAACCGCACAATCGAACCGACCAGCGTCCTCGCGAACTGCGCAGGAATAACACCCGCCACGCAGGCTTTCGCCGCCTCAATTCCGCCCGTTCTCGCATGCCCGGCAACCGCACGTTGCCGAGGATTGACCGGAGGGACCATCCCTATTCGCGCTTCGCCACTTCGATCCGGATGAACTCCGGCAAGTACGACGGCGTGCAGTTTTTAGCCACGTGCTCGTCCTTGTACAGCCCCAACCGTTTCCCCAATTGGATACACCGCGCGCGGAATGTAGGCTCGAAAATACCGATCTGCCCCGCGCGGAAATTCATTGCCCACTGCACGACCGGTTCCTCCCGGCCCATCTCGGATTCCAGCGCGGTCACCAACGCCGCGCTATGCTTCGGCGGAGCCTGACCTGTCCATCGCAACCGGGCCTGGTAGTACCAGAACAAGCGGCGCATAATCGGCGAAGGGTGTTTTTCCCAAGTCAGCAACAGGGCGACCAGTTTCTTATTCTTCATCAACTGGTGCGCCAGCAGCCAGTCCGCCAACTGTGTGCATTCGTCCGGAACGTGAACCTGCATATCGGCTGCCAGCCGTTCGAGCACCGGCTCGGTCCGCAGTTTGTTATCGAAGATCAGAGTCGCCAACAGCCGTGGGAAAAACTGAGCGGTCCCCACAATTCCAGCGCCAGAGCGTGATCTCTTTTTATCTCCGCGCCTCGTTTTTTCACGTCTCCCATCGTGACGTTACCGCCGGAGAACGCCGCGACCAATGTTTTAGCAGGAGCCGAAAGTGCCATTGTGCCATACTCCCGTAAACGAGATGGTGCTTGAGGGACATTCCGATCGGACCCTGCATCCCCATAACACATTCAATCTATTGAGGACCGCTACCACCGTCAACAATACGCCGCGCGATACATGGTGCGGCAGCCGTTGGGGCGGCGCTCAATTGCCTGGATCGCCGATCCCAACGACTTGCGGCGGAACTTCGGATACCGCAGAATAACCTTTAGGAACCGGAAGATTGGTGGCTGCTGTTTGCGTTCGACGGCTTGGAGCAGGAGTCTGCCATGAATATGACCGAGTTGCCTTTTGACGAATCGATCGCGAAACACCTTCCTGGCGCCGCGCGCGAGGGCGCACAATTGGTAGGCGTTTCCATCGACGAACCGCCAATCCGGATCGTCGAGGCGATCAATGCCTTCATTGCCGCGCCTCCCAAAAAAAGTTGGTTCAAACGGATCGACAATTGGAATGACCGCGCGATGCCCCTCGGCAGCTTGTGGGCTGCGCAGATGCAACGTCAGTTCGGCTGGCAATGGGTCAGTGTGATTCAACATGACCATGATGACTTCCACGCGCTGGCGATGTTCGATGAGCAGAGGTCGATTGGCATCTACCCGTTCCACTATGTTTTCGGTTGTCTGGAGAATCAGATCTATCCCACGATCTTGTTGGCGTTCAATATGCTGCTGGCGGGCGAGATTCCAAGGTTCGAACGAGGGGCGTATGTGAACTTGATGGATGGCGTGCAGCATATCGTCCCGCCGCGATGACGAACGTTGTCTGCTGCGCCGGCCGCTGATCTCAACGGTGTGCGGGGAGTCGCGGGTGCGTGGCGATGGAAATGGAACGTGTGCGCGTTCGGGGGGATGGGTCGTTTACATGGATCGGGCCGATGCGATGGGAAATAGGTGGTGAGTGGATGCGACGAATTCTTGACCGCTTCCGGGTTCGCGGGTACTTTGAGATGGATTTGGATTTGCTCACCTTGATGTCGGGTGTTGCGGTGATTACCGGGCTCGTGGTTCGACGGCAAATGCGTTTGTATTGAGAGCCTATCCCAACATGCCGCATTCCCGGACGTTCTCCCCTGCGAAGTGCGAGGGGAGCGCGAGTTTCGGGATCGGCTCTTAGCGAGGAAACGTTGACACCATGGTGAAGATGGTTGGTTTACTGATACGCATGGCATTCGTGTTGATTGGTTTGGCGATCGGGTTCGGGATGCTCTACATCGGCGGGCCGGGATGGGAGGGCTTTAAGTCCGTGGAGGTGCGCCGCGGTCGGTACCAGAAAACGGCTATGAATCGCGTGATGATGTTGGTGGGCGGCCTCTGTTTAATTGGTTGCGCACTCAGTAGTTTGATCTTGATGGTTCGACACAAACGCTACCGGCTTATAAGGCGTTGATCTGCCGGTCGCGCGCTTCGCGCGCATTCGCTTGCCGCCGGCGTCGGATGCGTGGCGATGGACTACAGTGCGTCAATGGCTCACGGGTTGATGGATAACGCCCGGGCCCGTTCCCATGGCCTTGCATGTGCCGCGTTGCATTGGGCGATCGCCGACCGCTGGGGCCGCCGTGGGCTCTGGGCGATCCACCTGGACGCTTCATGTCTCAGCGGGGTAAGCTATGACCGATGCCTTGGTGACCAGTTCAACGGGAACGCAACATGGACATGGACGAGATTGTATCGCTTTGCAAGCGGCGGGGCTTTCTATTTCAATCGAGCGAAATCTACGGCGGTTTGAACGGATTCTGGGATTACGGGCCGCTGGGCGTGGAACTAAAGCGCAACGTCAAGGAAGCTTGGTGGCGCGATATGGTTGCGTGCCATAACGATCTGGACCCGGCGGCCGGCGCTCCCGAGGCCTATGAGATGGTCGGGTTGGACTCGACGATCATCATGCACCCGCAGATTTGGAAGGTCAGCGGGCATTTCGACCTGTTTGTGGACAAGATGGTCGATTGCACGGAGACGAGAAAACGTTATCGGTACGATCAGGTGTATGGCCGGTGGGTGCACCGCGCGCGGGGGCCAGCGGCCGCGGACGCGGCGGACTCCGAAATCTTTGTGACGTCGATGGCGGAAGGCGACGTGCAGGAGGAACTCGAAAAACGGGCTTTGAAGTTCTTCGGCCTACGGGCCAAGAATGCCGACGAGCTGGCGTGGAGCCCCGGGAGGCCTCTGTGCTTAACGGAAGTCGCAGACCTGAGGCGCGTATTGGCGCCGGATGCGACGAAAACAGGGACGCTGTTGCCGCCGCGGGATTTCAATTTGATGTTCAAGACGATCATCGGCGCGTTAGGGACCGAAGAGGACGCAGCGTTTCTCCGCCCGGAAACGGCTCAAGGCATCTTTGTGAATTTCAAGAATGTGTTGGATAGTACGCGCGTCCGCATTCCGTTCGGCATTGCCCAGGTCGGGAAGAGTTTCCGCAACGAAATCACGCCGCGGAATTTTACCTTTCGTTCCCGCGAGTTCGAACAAATGGAGATCGA
The DNA here is from genome assembly GCA_014584305.1 of Planctomycetota bacterium. Classification (GTDB taxonomy): domain Bacteria; phylum Planctomycetota; class Planctomycetia; order Pirellulales; family Pirellulaceae; genus BJ22. The sequence goes on from JACTND010000148.1 coordinate 19,200, forward strand.
GTTCTTCTGCCATCCCCAAGCGTCGCCGCAATGGTACCAGTATTGGCGCGATCGGCGCCGGCAATGGTATGTCGATCTGGGTTTGTCCAGCGAGCGGCTGCGTCTGCGGGAGCACGCCGCGGATGAACTGAGCCATTATTCCTGCGGCACTTCGGACATCGAGTATGCTTTTCCGTTTCTCCAGGCGGGTCAGTTCGGCGAACTGGAGGGGATCGCGCATCGCGGCGATTTCGACCTGCGCAGCCACATGGAGGGGAAGCTCAACGAACGGACGCGGCCTTTGCAAGTGGAACTGGGTCCGGATGGCAAACCGAAATGGCGCGGCAGCGGCAAGGACTTGTCGTATCGCGATGACTTGACCAACGAGCGATTTGTGCCGCATGTGATCGAGCCTTCAGCGGGGGCCGATCGAGCGACGTTGGCGTTCATTTGCGAGGCGTATTGCGAAGACGAAGCGCCGGATGACGAAGGCAAGTTGCAAAAACGGACGGTGATGCGCTTCCACCCCCGGCTGGCCCCGATCAAGGCCGCCGTGTTCCCCTTGGTGAAGAAAGACGGGATGCCGGAACTGGCCAAGAGTATTTATTTGAAACTAAAGCGGCATTTCAATGTATTCTATGATGAGAAAGGGGCGGTCGGCCGCCGCTACCGGAGACAAGATGAAGCCGGTACGCCCTATTGCATTACTGTCGATGGCCAATCGTTGATCGATCAGACTGTGACGATTCGCGATCGGGATAGTTTGCGCCAGGAACGGATTCACGTTTCGGAATGTTTGGCAGTGGTCGAGGCGCGGATTTCGAGCGCATGAGCAGTGCATGTCCAAGTTGTCAGCGCGAACTCCGCGTGCCGCCCGATTGTGACGCACGGTTTTGTATGTTCTGCGGCGCTGAATTGAACGGACACGCTGTCTGCGATACCACTCGGACGATCCCCCCGCAATCGCCGCGACCTGCAGGTCCCCTTTCGTCTGCCGGACGCCCGAACGTCCCCGGATATGACATTGTGCGCTTGATTGGCGCTGGCGCGATGGGGCAGGTGTACGAAGGTGTGGAATTGGAAACCGGCCGCCGCGTGGCGCTGAAATGTTTGAATCGCGGCCTGCGCGATTCGCCGGGCGCCAACGCGCGGTTTCTCCGCGAGGCGCAACTCCCGGCGCGGATCTCGCATCCGCATGTGACTTTCGTCTATGGCGCGTTTCAACACCAAGACCGTTTGTACATCGTCATGGAGCTCATGGCGGGGCAATCGCTGGAAACGGTCATTCGCGAACAAGGTCCCTTGCCGCCGGAAAAGGCGGTCGATTTCATCGTCGATGTGGTTGATGGATTGGATGCCGCCCACCGCCAAAGCGTCATTCATCGAGACGTGAAGCCGTCGAATTGCTTTCTGCACACCGACGGGACGGTCAAGGTGGGTGATTTCGGATTGTCCAAGTCGTTGGTCGATCACGATGTCGAGTTGAGTATGCACAGCGGGGTCGTCGGGACATTGGCTTATGCTTCACCGGAGCAAGTGCAGGGCGGGACGGTCGATCAACGCGCGGATGTCTATGCGGTTGGTGCCACGCTGTTTCATTTGTTGACGGGACGTCCCCCGTTTGAAGGAGACGCCTTGGTTGTGTGTTCGCAAATCGTGCAAGACCTGCCGCCGTCAGTGCGCGAATTCAATTCGGCGGTTCCTCGTGACCTGGCGAGAATCGTGCAACGCTGCCTGGCGAAGGATCCCGCGTTGCGGTTCCACAACATGGTCAGTTTGCGGGCCGCTTTGCTGCCGTTTTCTTCATACGGCACTCGCCGCGCGAATCTCAGCCGCCGTTTGGCGGCCTTCATGATCGACTACTTCGCCATCGTGTTGGCGTTCAAGATTCTCTTATTTCTGAGCATGGCGGTGGTGGCGCTGTCGGCGCGGCAGGCGGTCAACCCCGCGGGGATGGAGCCGCTGGTGAACAGGATTTTCTTGGCGATCTCGGTCGCTGGTTGGCTGACGGCCACTGCCTACTTCGCAATCGGCGACGGACGTGGCGGGACGCTGGGTAAACGCTTTCTGGGCCTGCGCGTGGTGAACCGGCAAGGCGAGTCCCCCGGCTGGTTTCCGGGCTTGATCCGCGCCATTGCCTTGCCGGGAGGCTTCGGATTGACGCTCGTCTGGCCGTTCTATCAAGCGACCGTTCACGCCGGTCAAATGGATGCGCCATACCAAGTCCTGTCCAATTTTTCGAGCATGTTCGTCTATCTCGTGCCGACGCTGTTGGTGCTGGCCACCATGACCCGCGCTAATCAATACCGCGGTCTGCACGAGTTCATGAGCGGTACGCGCGTCATCGGTGTCTCGTCGCCGCGCTTGGTGGACGACCAATTTCCGGTCAATCCGCCGCTGGTCTTCTCGATCAAGGAAGAAGTGTTGGGCCCCTATCATACGCAGAGTATTCTCGCCCACGCGGAACATCATACGGTCTATCTGGCCCACGATATGAAGCTCAATCGCGAGGTCTGGATCATGATTGGCGCTCAACGACTGGCACCATGTGCAGCGCGCGTCAGTCTATCTCGCGTCAGTCGCCCGCGCTGGTTGGGAGGCGGGACGACACCCGATGGGCGTCGCTGGGATGCGTTCGAGGCAGTGGAAGGCGTCCCGCTGCAAATCTTGATGGGTTCCAACTATCGTGTCGATTGGCGCATTTTGCATTCGGCGTTGGAAGACTTTGCCGCGGAATTGCTGGCCGCTTTGGACGATGGAACATTGTCCGAGGATATCCATCTGGCCAACTTTTGGGTGGATCGCCGCGGTCATGGACGAATTCTGGATGAAGCGTTTTCGCAGCCGATCCCCGGTGACCCTTTTCAAGTTCCGCCAACGCGCGAGGAGAAGTATTGGCGGCTATTTCGAGATGCCTTTGATTTGGCGGCGCGGCATTCCGAGGTCCCGTTGTCCGTGCGCAGCTTGCTGAAGGAAGTGCATAGCAAATCAGCCAATCGCGAATCCTTGGCGTGGGTTGTCGATCAATTGCACGCGCTCGGCGGTCGTACTCAAGTGTTGACCAAGGAGAACCGCGCCGGCGTGATGGGCGTGACGCTCGGATTCGAATGGGTGGCTTATAGCCTGTTTTCCGGCCTCTTTTTCATGGCCGCGTTCTTTATGCTCAACTGTTCGTTTTGGTGGCAGTTCTTGACGGCGATGGGCGCGGCATTATTGTTGGTCGGCGCCGTCAGTCTCGTGTTTCCCGGCGGGTTTGCGTTCTGGTTCATGCAAGTGGCCGTCTGTGATAAACGAGGGCGACCAGCTCCGCTTTGGTTGTGCGTCCTGCGCAGCATGGTCGCTTGGGCTCCGGCGTTTTACATGCACGGACTCGTCCTTATCGGGTGGATCATGCTGTTCGACATCATCCATGGCGTCAATATGGAAATGCTGGCGCGTGCGAGTTCGGTAGGCGCTAGCGAGCGCATGTCATTGACGGTCGAAATATTGCATTATCCCTGGCTTCTGTGGTACCTGGTGGCTTCATTCGTTCTGGTGGGCGTCTTGCTGCTGTATGGAATTGTCCATGCCGTTTGGCTCAGTCCGCAACGCGGGTTTACCGACGTAGTCATCGGAACGCGATTGATACCCAATTAATTTCCATCGAAGAATTGGACTCCTCGAGGAGTGGGCACCAAGATGATCACGCGGCGACTTATTCCTGGCCTCATCGCCGCCTGCGATACCAACCGCTCGGATGCCTCAAATGCCGATCAAGACCAGTCCGACCGCATCGACTCGATCGACCTTGTCCAATCCTATGGGCCGTGGCTGGCCGTCCACGTGGATGGTTTCTGCAAGTCTAACGAGGTGCTATCGTTTCTCGATGTCAGTCAACCGCAATTCATCGCACCGCTCGGATACAATGCGGCTCCGATGTTCGGGAGCGCGCAATGGCTGGAAAACTGGACTGATGCAGGGGAGAGTGCTGCATTCGACGGTTTGGTTGAAGCGTTCCGCGACTTGCTTCGACGATCCATACGATGGCCGAATGCTCACGTCGAGTTTTTTGACTGGCAAGATTCGATCTCGGAGTTCTTGCGCAAATCCGGTTCCGGTGCGACGCACTTCCACGCGATCGACGGTCGGCGGCTGGAGAAGAAAGCGGCCTATTCGGCGACGCTTGGTTCGTGGTCGATTAGCGACGAATCCAGCGAAGCTGTGGACCATTGGGTCAACTCGGCTCGGGGGCCGCTGTTGGTTGATGCATCGCAACTGATTTCTTTTTCACCCGAAAGTGTAGCCGCGGTGGCTAGCCAATGTGGTCCGGCTTTGCGCGAATCCGAATGCCCGATGCTCGTCACGCGCGTCGGTGGATTGGGGATCGTGCTTGGCGCATCATCCGAACGGATCGCTGCGAGTCTGGTCAACGCTGGTATTCAGGCTCGTCCTTGCCATCCGCGCGATCTGACCGGCGGCTATATCGCTTGGTCGATCCTCGACCAGTTCCGTTCTCAATTGCGCGAATTGCACGCGTTCATTCGGGAGTCGCTGCCATTCATCTGCAGCGCCGCGGGCGAACCGCACGTTAAGGCCTGGCTGATCGGCCAAACTTGCGGATTAGAATATGCGCGGGCTGAAGAGTGCGCTCGTCATCACCGCCGACTGAATGCCTTGGGTGTGCTGCCCAGCCGACCGAACGAGCGGACGCTAGTCTTCTATCTCAACTGGTCATTCCGCTCGCAAGAGTGCGAACTGTGGAAATCTCTGGTGCTTCAAGCGTTGACCGATGAAACCAGTCCGTCCAAATCTGCGATAGTCCAAACACGGAGCGCCCGCGCGAACTACGAGTTTCATGAGTTGTTGGTTAAATTGAAATTGCAGCAAGCCGAGAATAAAAACGATTCGGATGCAGAGCCGCTGATTTTGGAAACTTTTCACCGTCGGTTGGTTGGGCTGGGATTAGACGATGCGGCTACGCAACTTCTGACCGGCAGTTCGCTGAGCGTATGGGGGCCGGCCATCGCCTCGTTGCAGCGCCGCGTCTATGAACCTGTGCGGATTACGCCCCTGGAAAAATTCGAACATGTATTAATGTCGCCGCAGGCTTTGGCGATCCTCGTTCATCGCCGAAACGAAGTGGTCGCCCAAGCGTTTGCAGGCCCGCTGGCGATGTTTGATGGCGTGGAACGAGGCGTTGCTCTCGATCCTTGGCGACACGCGGCGCACGTGCTGTATGTGCTCGACCTGACCGTTGCCCCAGAGTTCCGTGGGCAACTGGGGCGGCTGATGAAGGAGTTGCTGGTTGCCTTGGCAACGGCCCGGGGATACCGGGCAATCCATGGACGCAATCGCGACCAATACGCCGCGGCCATGTGGGCCATCAATCTGTCGCTCGGCGCCTATGAATTGCAACATTTGGTGGATGATTACCCGGATCACAAGCCCTATCGCGATTGTTTGTACTACCGTTGTCCGCTGCAATGGGAGGCGAACGCTTGGCTGCCGCAGGGGTTCGAGCCAATGCGCGAGTATCTTTCCAATCATCCAGACAAGATGTGGCTGCGAATCGCCCAACTCGTTAACCCTGCGCGCTGCGACGGTTTTTCGGCGATGAGGATTGCGGATATGATGAATACGCGCCAGGACTGACACGCTGGTCGAAGATCATGATTGACGTTGGATTCCCGATTATTGAGTACAGTGCGCGGCAGACGCCCCGTGAGTGGGGCGAGGCGCATGGCGAAACGTACCGCGATGCGATTCGCGAATTGACCGCGATTCGCCGCAATTTAATGTACGAGAAGAATACCGGTCTGCGCGGAGAAATCGTCAACCAATTGGCCGAGCAACAATGGCAGATCACGTCCGACTACGATGCCGACTTGGCGGCCGAACTTCAAGGAATCGCGCGCGGGGCGGGGCTCAGCATTGGCGAACTGGTGATTCTGAATAACTATACCGACTTTCGAGATATCCATGTCCCCGAGCAAGGGTGTTCGACGGTTTACGTCCATCGCGGTCATCCCGTGGCTGGGCAGACGTGGGACATGCACGGTTCGGCTGGGTTACCATTCTGCCGGGCAAGTGGTGGGGGTTAACAACATCAATACGAACGGAGCCCGGCCCGGAGTGCTCTGGCCGGTTGTGGTGCGCCGCATGTTGCGCGCGGGCAGTGCCGTGGCCATGGTGGAATTGTTGACGTCGGCTCCAGTGACCTCCGGTCATGCGTATTTGATCGGGGATCGACAGGAGGCATCCCTCTGGGAAGTGATGCCCGGATTAGCGGAGCGTGTCGCTCAGTTGGCGGCTTCCGAATCGGGAGCCATTTTTCACACGAATCATTGTTTGGGGCCACAGGCGTTGCTTCGCGAAGTGGCTCTGGCGCGGACGTCCACGACCCACATCCGTTACCGCCTGTTAGAGAAAAAACTGGGGGGAGTGGCAACCATTCACGACCTATACGAGTTGCTCAACGACCATGAGAATTATCCCCAGTCGATTTGCTCGAATTTTCAAGCGAACGCACACGACCCCTCGATTACCTGCGGCGGAGCGGCGGGAGACCTGGCGACTGGACAACTCCTGTTTTGGCGCGGCGATCCTTTATACGATAGCAATTTCGTTCGACACGAATTTGCCCGGTAAACGATGCCAATGATGCCTGATTTTTTTGTTACGTGGAGCCGCCAACTCGATACGCCACTGTTGCCGATTCGCGGCGCACGCGAAGATTACTATATTCTCGCCGACGGTCGGACGCTTTACGATTTCACTTCGACCAGTTTTCAGGCGTGCTTCGGTCACTCGTATGCGCCGATCGTCGATCGAGTGATCGCGCAACTTCGCGAGTTGCCCATTGCGTCACCCAAAGCCGATTTCGAACTCAAGCGCCAGGCGACGCGGCGCTTGTTGGATTTGATTGGATTGAGCGGCCGCATCATGTTTACAGTCAGCGGTGCCGAGTCGGTTGAGAATGCTCTCAAGATCGCCCGGCAACAGACTGGGCGGCGGGTGGTGATGGCGCGGCGGAAGAGCTATCACGGTGCGACACTTGGCGCCATGAGTGTTTCCGGTGATTGGCGCCGCGAAGGGCATGTCAATTTCGACGAAGGAACGTTGCGGATACCGGAACCGCACGACGATCCCAAAGGAATCCAAACGCGACAATTGGTCGATTCGTTTGGCCCGGAGCGCATTGCCGCCGTGATTGTGGAACCGATCACCGGCACTAACGGTGTGTACATCCCGCCAGCGAGTTGGTGGCAGGCCCTCGCCGACTTGTGTGCCAGCCATGGCATCCTGTTGATTTGCGATGAGGTTTTGGTTGGCTTTGGGCGCTGTGGCCGGAACTTTGCTTTTCAGCACTTCGACGTCATGCCCGATTTGATCACGATGTCCAAGGGAATTACCGGCGGCTACGTCCCGTTCGGAGCGGTGTGGGTCAGTGATCAACTGGCAGCCTTCTATGACCGGGAAATTTTTCGCGGCGGCCTGACGAACTACGCCCATCCTTTGGGGCTGGCTGCTATGTCTGGTGTTCTCGATGCGATGCTCGATCCGGAGTTTCTCCAGAACATGCGCGCGTTGACATCCGTCTTTGCCGAACGTGTTCACAGGTTGGCGGAGGCGCACGGGGCCAGTGAAGCGCGGATGCAAGGACTTTTGGCGGCGTTGGAGTTTGGCGCGCGGCAGCTCCCGCCATGGACGCATTTCGTTGATTACGGCTTGTACGTTTTCACGAAAGGCAGCATGTTGATACTGGCTCCGCCGTTTGTAAGCAAACCGCCTCGTCTGGCAGAGGCGTTCGAATCGCTGGACAAGGCGTTGCTGTAAGATCGTGGCAATTTATGGAAACGAAGATTTGACGATGAAAACCAAGTCCAAAGTGTTTGCCAATGCTCGCGAAGCGCTGTTCGACATTGCTGACGGGATAACGTTGATGAGCGGTGGGTTCGGTCTATGCGGAATTCCCGAGAACAGCATCGACGAATTGGTCCGGCGGGGCGTGAAGAACCTGCACGTTATCTCGAATAACATCGGAAACTCGGGACGCGGGTTGGCGTTACTTCTGAAGAATCGGCAAATTTCGCGGGCGACCTGCTCGTATGTGGGAGGAAACCCCGATTTAGAAGAGCAGATGATGTCCGGCGAAGTGCACGTGACGCTGGTGCCGCAAGGAACATTTGCCGAACGTATTCGCGCGGCGGGCATGGGAATTCGAGGGTTTTATACGCCGACGGGTTTTGGAACGCTGGTGGCAGAAGGCAAGGAAGTTCGCGAATTCGATCGGCCTTGTCTGTTGGAGCTTCCGTTGGAAGCTGACTTCGCCATTATCAAAGCACAGCGGGCAGACACCTATGGCAATTTGTGGTTCCAAGAAACCGCGCGGAACTTCTCGCCGTTAATGGGCATGGCGGCGCGCACGACAATCGCTGAAGTCGAAGAGTTGGTCCCCTTGGGTGCCATTCCTGCCGAAGATGTTCACCTTCCTGGTGTTTTTGTCCAACGCCTGTATCAAGGTCACGACTACAAAAACGAAATCGAAATCCTCCTTCTTCAATAACCACCAGCGTGGACAGGCGTTATCTTTGTCAACCCAAACCGGCAGTCGTGCCTGCGCGTTCGTGTTAACGAAGAGGGAACAGACGCCGGGGGAGGCGGCGCCAAGGGTTTATCGTTCCTTCATCGTTGGAATGCTCATCGCGATACTCGGCGGGCTCTACGGCCGTTTGTATGATGGAACTTGTGCGGCGCGGATTGCCGATCCAAGTTTCAACGAATTGGGGCCAATAGCCTTCGAGAATTCTCCGCGACTGATCCAAGGATTGAGCGGATTCCGCAAGTGCCCCGGCAGTGGCGAGTTGTTGCGCTATGGCTTTCGTATCGCTTTCATCCAACCAGCGGTCATACAGTTTAATATCACCGATCCAGACCTGGCCGGCGCCCATCAAGTCAAAGCCGATCTGAACTGTACGCCCAGGTTCGACTGGAATGTCGTCAAAATGGACGACGAACTGTTTCCAGTGGGTTGTCAATTGCGCGACAGGCAATGCTTCATCACCGCCCACGGATCCGAAGCGGTAGTAATGGTGGATTCCATCGTTCGATTCGACAGAAATGCGAAGGGCCGGTTGTTGCTGCCCTTCATCCGTGCGGACGGCGGCTATCACTGAGAGTCGTCCCGTCTCCGGAACGGGGAATGCGGGACTTCGTATCCAAACAACATCACCTTGGCTCTGCATGCGCAGAGCCCGCTCGGACGCGTTTCCCGTATCAGAGATTTTCGACGACGTTGATCGTGGGCTGGCCAACTCCAAGTTGGACACATGCTGCGGATCAAATCGCCAACCATCAGACAGCTTCGAGATCGAAGAGAACGCATATTGATCCAGGTCGCTCAACGGCGTTGTCGGTCCGGCGGCGTACAATGCGGCTTGCATTCCGTGGATTGTCCGCCGCACCTGCTCAAACGCGGCCTCAGGAAAAGTGAATTCGAAGTCGGCCAATCGCGTGTTGGTATCCGCTGATGTCAACACGATCAATCCAAACGGCGCAATCTGCCAGGATGGGTTGGCAGCTGCATCGCGCAGGTTGCCGGCTGTGGCGAGCGGAGTTATGTTCTCGACCGCGGCCAAAGGCGGTTGCGACCATTTGGCGTTTACTTCGGCAAACCAGGGCGTTGTATTGACGATATAGGCATACCAGCGTGTGCCGACTGTTTGTTGCCGGACAACGATAGGATAGCGCGTTCCTGGATTGCGCGAAGACTCGACGGATTCAAAACGAACCGCTGGCAGTGCAGAGAATTTTCCAGACCAATCGTCGGCATGTTCTCGATTCCCGCTGGCCAAGAACAATCCACCGTCAACGATCAACAGCGAGTCGCGTGACGCCAAACTTGTGGCAAATCGTTGCAACGCCACGTAACCCGGGAGCGACCAATGTTGCAGCCGCCAAGGGGGTTCCGTGGCCGAGAACGCCGGGTGATCTTCCATTCCTTGCCAAATCAACCAATGGGGCCGATGGAAGATTAGCTCAGCCGCGTAACCGGTCTTATTCCAATGTTCTTGCAATCCGCTGGAAAGCCTCATTGCCACGTCACGACGGTGATCGGTCAATGATTCACTGGGTGCAACGGTATGTCCGCGAAGTAGTATAACGGTATCGGATTCCCACAACGAGGGATCCCAACCCATATCGCGAACAGCGATGACCGGATTGGACGGCCGATGCAGACTGGGAGACAAAGCTTGAGCCAAATCCCCGTGCGTATGCAGGTCGATCGCCGCTAGATACAAACGGGTCGATTCGCGGTAACGGCGGACGATCGAACTCAAGTCGCGGTACCAGGCGGCCAATCGCCGACAGCGAAAATCCGTCCAGGCCTCGCGATATCGATCGGTCGTTTCGTTTCGGCTTCCTGAGCCATCTGCAGTTGCTTCCCACTCCCTGACAAAATCGGCAATCACTGCCTCCGAATATCCCCATTTGCTTCCCGGCAACAAGGATGAGGCGCCCGGACGACAAACCAAGCTCACGCCGCCAAATGATGAGTGGCTGGCGTATCGCGTTACGAGCTCCTCGATTATGGCGCCGATCTCACGTTGCACGTCGTGATGGAGTGGATCGTACCAGGGCATCGAATTGCCCAGCGGAACCGCAGCGCCGCGTTCGTCACGCAAACGACTTGCCGGCACCGATCCGATTTCGGATGGGTTTTCTAGCTCGGCCAGGGGACCGGTGAAACACAAAGCAGGAACCAACTCCAGGCGTTCCCGATCAAAGATTCGGAACAGCATCTCCAATACGTCTTTTCGGAGGGGGTCTTGTCCAGTGGGGAAAAACGACCCGCTGTCCCATCGCGGAGTTGGTTGCAACCGTTCGCTGGGAAATAACGATGCAGACGCAACTGAGCCACCAGACGCGACGCACCTTCATAAAACGTCAACCAGTCATCCAACGAATAGCCCGACTCGGCATCGGTGAGTCGAACGACATCGAACTGGTCCACGAAGGTCGGCCATTCCAAATAAGCCAGGCGGCGACGGTGCTGGATCGTCGTGGCCGGATCGTCTGCCAATGTCTGTTCCAACTCCACGGCTGGCGAGGACGCAGTTTGAATGTCGACTTGGCCAATGAAAACTGCTTGCGCTGGGTGTTGATTCTGAATGACCAGCCAAGCGGGCTTTGACGATGGCCAGTACGTTATGTGGTGATTCATCGACGGCAACGGCATTGGCCCTGCGGCGAGCAGTTCGCGCCGATTGAGGGCAACTCCACTGTCGTTGCCCAATGCCGGCAGCCGGTTGGATCCGCTGGCCGCGGGCCAAACTCCTGCTGTAATTGCGTATTCCGTTTCGGCGCGGAAGGAGATGTTGGCTCGATGCATCGCATCCGGTGTCTTCGTGGACAACGGTACGGAATACCAAGCTCCGGGAGGAAGTTCGACCCAAGTCTTTCCATCGATCGTTCGCATAATTGCTTGCGCCGAGTAGGTCGGCTCCACGGGATCCGTTGGCGACCAAGGAGGTTTCGGAAAGAACCGCGGGGATTTGCTGCGATCGCCAGGTTCGATGGTGGCCGTCGTCTGCCATTTGGGTGGTCCCAACGAGACTGCCCGATCCGAGCGCAAGACGATAAACTGGACTTTTCGACTGATTTTGGAATTGCTCCAACTCGCTTGCAGCCAACGGGGCTCCAACTCCAGCACTAGATCGTAAACTCCTTCCTCGTCTGGAACCATGAATGACCAATCCCATGGCGCTGCCGATCCATTGTCATCCAAGTTGATGTCCCAGGATTGAGAAAGGATCACTGGCGTTGTCGCGCGGGCCGGTGTGATGCGCGCTGTGCAACGAAAGGGACGAGAGCCGTACTGGCACCAGTTGGGACGAATAGTCAAAGTACATTGTTCGCGTTCTTGGAAAATCAAATGGGGTCGGTGGACGTCAACCTGAATCCGATCGCCCGGCGCCCGAGCCAATCCGATCACGTTGTGTTTGGCGTCAATGGGCAACTGTATGGAATCCGTGCGGAGTTGTTGCAGGGTAAAGGTCCGCATGAGCCGCTGCTCTGGGTGTTCGGCGGACAGTATCTCGATTGACAATCGCGCATCGGCTGCTGCTTCGACTGTAAAATCAAATCCGCCGAAACTGCAAGGCAAGGGAGCCGCGGAAACCACATTCGTCGGCTGGCTGACAATCGATCCCGGTGCGTCAAAGTTCATGCTTAAACCTTGGACGCCGCTCATACGCCCTTCGTTGATGCGGGCCGTCACGCGCCAGGTCTGGGCCTCGCCGCCTCCCCAAGTCAGTCGAAATCGCGAAAGAATCAAGGGAGCGGTGCCACGTCCCTCCGCGAGGTGTTCATGCGCGTGCACAAGGCGTGCACTTTCAAAGAGGCATACGACGACCAGCGCAGCCAATCGCAGGCCGATCCACACGCGCGCGGACCGTGCCGTCGTGCGCGAGGTACGAGCGGAACAAGCCGCATTTTCACAAAGAAAATGTCTAACGTCGAAACTCAAGGCTGATTAACCGCTCCATCGGTAAACGAGGCAGACTTCGATTGCCTGGCCGAGTTCGCGTGGATACGAACGTTAAACAATCGGGCTTTCCGAATTCCAAAAGCCTGGCATTTGGCACAAGCGGCCAGAATCTAGCAACCTCCGAGCGCGCGCGGTAGGCCAATCACCAAGTCGCTAGCATTTGAATTACCAGATTGGTTCGCGTTGATACATTGCGCGGACGCAGTTAGAATCGGCGACCGTGGATTCCGCAGCCGAAATTGTTGCGGTTTTCTGTACGCTTCGCGCAAACATGTCCTACCCTGGGGCGCGCAACGGCAGCGAATCGCATTTGTATTCGGCGCTTCAAAAGTAAACAAAACTTCAGGAGATTCAAAACCTTGTTTGGTAACGGGCGTACTACGATCGCACAGCGGGCGTTGCCGATCCGCCTCTTGTTATCCGACGTCGATGGAGTCCTGACTGGGGGCGAGATCATTTACGACAATCAGGGGTACGAGTCTAAGCAGTTTCACGTCCGGGACGGGCTTGGAATCAAATTGTGGCAACGTGCGGGGCTGCAATTCGGGCTATTGACTTCCCGGTCATCACATATTGTGAAATTGCGCGCAGCGGAACTGAATATCTCGATTGTTCGCCAAGGGTTTGAGGACAAATTGCCCATGGCGCGCCAGATTTGCGAGGAATTGGGGTTGGCATTTCATGAGGTCTGTTATGTTGGGGACGACTTGCCAGATTTGCCGGTGATGCGCAGCGTCGGCCTAGCGATTGCCGTGGCTGATGCCGTGGACGAAGTCCGGGCGTCCGCGCACCACATCACCAACGCGGCCGGCGGCCAAGGTGCCGTTCGCGAAATTGTAGAGTCCATTTTGCAACATCAAGGGCGATGGCCAGAAATTGTGAGCCAATTTTGACCGAGAACGCTGTTCAACAGGCGCGCCTTTCGCAACGGCAGTATTGGATTCAATCCGTTTGGATCTTGGCGGCAACGTCGGCTGCCTTTTTGTTGTACAGCGCATTCGTCGTGCCAAGGCTGGAGAAGAATATCAGTGTCATCAAGCCTTCACGTCCCCAAACGGATCACGCCTTCGAACCAACTAACTCATTGGAAGCTGACCTGGCGCGCTGGTTACCTGAGGGTGCTTGGGAACTGGAACGTTGTAAAGTCCTCATGGTTTCGGGAGGTACCATTCTGTTTCAAGACTACCAACCGCGCGACGATGGAACATTAGAGGTATTCCCATTCACCATGGTGGTCCATGCGGAACCGGACAGCCCCCAAGAGACGTCGTCCCATGAAGGTCCACCGATCGTCCTCCGCGCCTCCGAGCGCGCGCTGTTGCAGTTCGATCGACCCTTGCGCATCGCCGGTGAATCGGCCGGCAAACTTAAAAGCGGTCAACTCCGGGGGGATGTGCATCTGTATCGGATGGCGGATCCGAACCAACAGCGCGAGGAGTTCACGATCCGAACTAAGAATGTCCACATGACGCCTACGCGAATCTATTCCTTGGAAGATGTTGAGTTTCAATACGGTCAGCATCGGGGCAGCGGCCGTCACTTGTATTTGGATTTGCAACATGATGCGCCACCGTCCGTGTCGCGCGACGATTTCTCGCGTATCAATGGCCTGCAGCGATTGGAATTGGCATCGATTCGGTACGTGCAATTGGTTCCGTCCCAAGCGGATTCCCGTAGCTTATCGGACTCCCGACTGAGTCCATCCGGACCGTTGCAAATTACCTGCCGGGGACCATTCTATATCGATTTTCAAGCGGCCCGCGGTGCTTTTGAACAGGATGTTTTTGTTCAATCACTAGACGTTCATGGCGACACGATGAGAGGGCATTCACTCGAGTTCGATTTCGATCGTGTGGTAGAAAACAAAAGTCAAACGACGTCTATTCAGTCCGCTTGGCAACACATGGTGTTGCGAAAGATCAGGCTGACCGGAAAGCCAGCGCACATCCAGTTGGCTTCACAATCGGCCGAAATCATGGCAGAAGACTTACAGTATGATTTGTCCCTCGAACAACTTGCTGCGGCCGACTCGCACGATGTCACGTTGACCCAACCGGGAATTCGAGCGCGCGCGAAAAACATCCAATACCGATTGCGCAAGGATCATTCACTCGGCCCGATGTGGGCGCAAGGCCCCGGTCAATTCATTCAAACGTTTCCGGATAATCCGCAGCTCCGGACACGTGTCGTACAGTGGCAGGATCAATTGACCATTACGCCGGATGGTCCGCAGCGCAGAATCTCGACTCGGGGCCTGGCCCGTTTTGAGGTGGAAGGAGAGATGGCTGTGGAAGGAAAGTCCATGGATGCTTGGCTTTGGGAAACGGCAGTAGCGGAGAATTCCGACGGTTCAACTCCACGCTATCTGCCGTTGGCTGTCGTGGTGGAGGGTGATGTAACGATCGACTCGCCGCGTTTGGCTGGGACAACCGATCAACTGATGCTGCGCTGGCCGTTGGCGGATCGAGTCGAATGGAATCAGGCGTCAGCCCGGAGCGAAGTACAACGTGTGTTTCGGCTACCGTGGTCGGAAATCGGGGAGGGGGCATCTACCAGCGCTACCCCGCGCATTGCGGCACCCAGTGTTCCAGAGCGTAGGGGTTATGCAGGGTTCGATTACGTCAATACTGAAGATGGCCAACTCAGCTTTTCAGCAAACCAAGTCCGCGTGTGGTTTGACGATTCAACCAACGCTCAAGACGTTTCACGAGTGGAAATGGATGGGCAGGTTATCCTCCGCCAACACCAATCTCCGGATGAGGACGACGACCAGTGGACGTTAACTGGAAGCTCTCTCCGGTTAACGCCGAAAGGCGAGAATTTGTACCATGTTCACGTGCGCGACCAAGCGCGATTGACGTCAAGGCAGTTCGAATTGATTGCCAATGAATTCTTCCTGGACCAGTTAGCCAATCTCGCTTGGGCCCCCGGTGTAGGTCAATCCGTTTTACGGACTCGCGCGACGTCGGATCGACCCGACCAAGGCGCACAGATTCCCGACGAAATCCGCTTGCAATGGCGCGGAGGAATCGTATTCGACGGTGAAACCATTTATTTTGAGGACACCGTCGTATCGCACATGACGCAACAAACCGGTAATCGCACATCGAACGTCCTTGAAACGGAGAGCTCAGCGCTGAGTTTAGTTTTGACTAAACCAGTACGTTTCTCCGAGCGCCTGCCGCCGGACGAACCGTCCTCAAACATCCCCGCCACTGATGTGGCAATTGAACGAATAACGCTAGTCAACCACATTCCCGAGGAACAGCGGTCGTTCCCACAGGCCGCAGTCCGCGACGAACGCGCTGTGAAAAACCGGTGGGTAGTTCTAACACAATCGGTATTTGGTGAATCGCAGAAACTGTTGGAATACAACCAATTGACCGCCCCCCGAATCGTCCTTCATCGACAACAAGGGACATTTCAAGCGACGGGTCCGGGTGAGATAACCAGTTGGCGTCAGGGCGATGCGGGCCAGCCCGTGTTTCTTCAAGTGGCTTCCGCGACTCCACACAGCCCGAATCCGCAGATTAGTTATCTGCACGTCGAATATGATGATGCACTCACGGGCCAAGATGGTCTCCATCTCGTGACGATTCTAGGGCGCGTGCGAGTAGTTCAAGCGTCAGCCTCGGAATGGCGACGGCGACCGCAGATTGACCTTCGACGCTTGCCTCCCGGCGCAGCGCATCTTGTGGCCGATCAAGTGGAGATCTCCCAATGGACTCCGCGGGGCCAGGAACAATCGACCGTCGAGTTGATTGCCACGGGAAATGCGCGGTTACGAGGTGAAACATTCGAAGCGCTGGCCTATCGCCTCAGCTACAATCAACGTTCCGATATCCTGGAAATCGAGGGCGGAGAACGCGACGACGCCCAGTTGCGCTACCAGCCAGACAAACACAAGCGGGACCGTGTCGAGCTGGCCGCTCAGAAAATTCGCTACCGTCCTAGTGACCAATGGTTGGAAATCGTCAAGGCGCGCAACGCCACCATCCACCGCTAGAAAACCAGAAAGAGTATTCCTGTACTTGCTTTCACTTCTGAGTTTCTGTCCTTTACTTTGCTAATTGGGTAATGAGTTGATGGAGGGAGTGGCATGCGGTTTCGAGCATTTCGAAAACAGTGTCCAGGCAACTGGGACCATGGATCGCAGGATCAGGAACTTCATCCGGCCATTCAGGTCCTAGAAAGTCACTCACCAGTGCCAGCTTGGAAGTGGGTCGGGAATGCTGTAGCCTAACCTCTCGCATCACTGCCCGATCCATGACAACCACCAAATCAAACCGTACCAGGTCCGTGCGCAGGACGCGTCGCGCGCGACTTCGGATTCGGTAACCTCGCCGAAATGCGGACCACCGCAAACGCCAAGCTGCGGGTTGTCCGGGACATACCTCACTGACCCCGGCGGAGTCAATGTGCAACCGGTTATCGGAAACTTCTTTGGCTGCCATCTTCCGCAGGATTGCTTCCGCAGCGGGAGAACGCCATGCATTCGCCTTGCAAACGAATAGAACGGATCGTACGTGCAACTCCGGATGCCTTTCCTTGATTTCATCCGAAATCGTCGGATGTACCGACAGCCGATAGTTTCGCCCACAATTGGGCGGTTTGTGCAGCAGCATGATCTCTTCCTTTACCTTCGCTATTCCTGGGACCATCAATCCATTTGCCCACGGTTTTTCCGCTAACGCCCCCTTAAACCACTTGAGATAATAGTGCCTGTCCTTTTGTCTTTTGTTGTCTTTTTGTCTTTTGCCCGGCAACCGATGGGGCAGGTTAGGAGGGCCAGGCCAATAAGGCTCAACGAAGGCTCGGGAATCGGGATCGGTGAAACGTGAATAGTGATCTCGACGCGCTTCTTCTTGATGATGGCGGCCGCTGTAAGCGTCGATGCGGCTGTCAACGTGTTATCCAAGTCCACATCGATCTCGCCGGTTGACGGGAATTCGATCTCGATCGATCGCGACCAGGGGACGCCGAATTTACCAATGGAAATGGCGTTGGAATGCAGGTCGGTGAATGCGGATGAATCAGAAAATACGCCGGAATCGGTGAATACGAATCCGGTCAAGGCAGCGGATACGACGGCCATATCTCCAGGAAATGGAGTTGCGAGCGAATAGTCGCCAAATTCGATGATCGAGATTTTGTCAATGACGAATCCTGGGAGCGCTTTAATACTGAATGATAATTGCCCATCGACCAAGTTGATTCCTAATCCCACAGATTTGGCTTCAAACAACGCGGGGCGAAACACCAGCGTGTCGCTGACTACTCCGGCCGGTGGACCGTAGAGTTCCGGGACTTGCCCCGGTCCGGCCCCGATGGAAGAGGACGATTCGCGAATATTGTGAAACACAACCCGATCTCCAAATTGATCGGGATAATAAAGGATATCCGCTACCGTGTATTGTCGGGAAAATAACAGTACAACAATCAGGGCCGCAATTTTCGTACGCCGTAACTTCAACATCGCATTTCTCCATGGTGTGCTTCGTCCCGGATCGCTCGTGACGACATGCCCGAATTCTAGAGATGGATTGCAAAGAATGATCGAACGTTCTGTGAAAAGCGCGTAAGGTTGCTGCAACCTTTTCTTCGCAATTGATCGAATGCTGAGAAACAATCGAATCGCCCGCGGCAACGTCTTCCATGCTAGGACACGACAGTTCCGCTCATTGTCCTAATGGCTTGTGGTGGGCAACTCCCAATCGAGGGCGACATCTAAGTTCGGCGCTGAATGGGTCAGCGCACCGACGCTGATCCGATCGACGCCGGTGGCCGCGATGGCGGCGATGGTGTTCAGGGTGACTCCTCCAGATGCTTCCAGCTCAACTGGAAGTCCCGACTGATTGCGGCGTTCCACGGCAATTCTCAGTTCTGGCAGTTCGAAGTTGTCGAGCAAGATCATATCCGGTCGCTGTTCCAGCGCCCCATCCAACTGATCCAACCGATCGACTTCAATTTGCACCACAGTGCGATCACCGTTGAGCAGTTGCGCACGATTGGAGGAAACCCATTGTCGGGCGTTGGCCACGGCGCGGGAAATGTACGTTTGGGTTGACTCATTTTCTTTGCGCAGCCACACCAAATGGTTGTCTTTGATTAAGATCGCGTCGTGCA
This sequence comes from Planctomycetota bacterium, assembly GCA_014584305.1. Classification (GTDB taxonomy): domain Bacteria; phylum Planctomycetota; class Planctomycetia; order Pirellulales; family Pirellulaceae; genus BJ22. Next base: position 37,834 of record JACTND010000148.1, read on the forward strand.
ACCCCAGGCGATGGTTCCAGCCGCCGCCGCAGCGCACCGCGTATTTGTCCAGTCGGCGCCATCCCGGAATGGTCTTGCGCGTATCGTACACTTTAGCAAGGGTTCCGGCCGTCAAGTCCACAAAATGGCGGGTTAAGGTAGCCACACCGCACATTCTGCCGAGGAAGTTCAGGAAGGTTCGCTCCGCCGCTAAGATACCACGGCCGCTGCCACGGAGTACGCCGATGGTTTCCAGTGGTCGCAGGCGGTCGCCATCGCGAACTAGTGGCGACCAAGCAATATCGCCTACCGCCTGGGCGACCCAGGCACCGATTTCCGTTCCGCTGATCACGCCGCCGGAGCGAGCAACCAGCGCGGCCGTCACCCGTGCATGGTTGGGCACTAATGCCGCACTCGTCGCGTCCAGCGGCGGGTTTCCCAGGTCTTCCGCCAGAGCGAGGCGGATCAACCGCTGGGCATCCTCGATGGTGTCCCGATCCATAGCCAGGCGCGGGCTGTTGTGCGCGTCTTGAAGGCTGCTGAGGAAGTTGCGGATACGCCAGCGCAGCTCATCCCGGACGCGACGAAACGTGACCAGTTGTTCGCGCGGCAAACCGCGCGCTAACGCCGGATCGTCAGTCGGCCAATGCAGTCGGTGTTGTGCCGATGCAAATGTTGGACAGGCTTCGGCGGCGCCGTCGCAGACCGTAATCAGCCAATCGAAACGTTCGTTGGCGAATGGTTCGAGCGACTTGCTTGCGAGTTCCTCCGTGGCGATACCAAGCTCGCGCAGCACATCCACCGCCATGGGGTGTACGAAACCGGCCGGTTGAGTTCCAGCCGAAACTATTTGCCAATTGCTCCCCGCCAGATCATTCCAAATCGCTTCAGCCATCTGCGATCGGCAGGAGTTGCCTGTGCAAAGAATCAGGACCCTTCGTTTTGTCATATCGTCCCGTCGATTGGGCATTCGAACCAAATCATCGCGATTCGCGTTCGCTGTATCATAATGGTCGATATGTGAATCGGAAAGAACACCCGTCAGGAGATGGTGAGCGACCTCGGTACGGCCACCAGCATCAAGACACATGATGCGTGGGAATGCCATCACTCGTTAGCGCCGGGTGCACAACGGCGTTATCGAATTGTCGATAGCGCTTGTCCATCATGCGCAGGAAGTCGCCATCACCTAAATCGTTGTCTAATGTAGGTCCATGTCATTGGTGGCACGGAGTCAACATTGACGGTCGTCGCCCTCAGTGTTTATACGTCGCCGCGACTCCACGAATTACCCATTGTTCTTGATCGAGTTCAGGGACAATCGGAAGGCGATCAATCTGTCCGCAGAACTCGACGTCTTCGCGGTAACCCAATTCCATCAAATTGCGCCCGCCGCGCGACTGGGCCAACTGTTCTGACAGGGAAACGCCAGCCTGGACTCGTTCGCGCGCACCGCGCCACAAATCCGAAGCCAAGATAGCTTGATCGTCTAAATTCCATCGCCGCGAATCGCCAATTTGTAGCCGATCGATGAACGCACCTGCGAACAGGACGTCTTCCGCAGTCACATGACCAGCAGTACCGGCACAGACAACACACAGATTGGCCTCGTCGGCCACTTCCGCGGCGATGGCGCCGACATTCACCAAGGCACCGATCAGTATGCGTTTGGCCCCGCGACAGTGTTCGATGGCGACGGTCCCATTCGTGGTGCAGAGGACCAGACGTTTGTTCGCGACCACCTCAGGCGTAAACTCCAACGGTGAATTGCCTTGATCGAATCCGGGGATGATCACTCCGCGCCGTTCTCCACCCAACACGATCGGGCAGTCGGTGCGCGGGAGTCGGCGCCCGAACGGTAAATCTGTCGATCCCGCTCGCAAAGCCAAGGCGGTAGCGATCTCTGCGACGGGTACGATGTCACGTGCTCCGTTGGACAATGCGGCAATGATGGTTGTCGATGCGCGCAACACATCCGTGACGATCACCGTGGATTGCGACAGGTCCGTCGGTGTTATCAACTTGGGCAGAATAGCAACGGACACATTTCCAGTCATAACGCGTGCGAATGTATCCTGAATACTTCGGTTATTGTCTAGGTGTGAACGGAGCTGTCGTCCCGGTTTATGGTTGACAAGTCTGCAGATCGCGTGCGGGAGATGTTTGGCGAGATCGCGCCGCAGTACGATCGACTCAATCACTTGCTCTCGATGCAATCCGACCGTTATTGGCGCTGGCGGGCGGTGCGAACCGTGCGGCTGAACGATCATCAACCGATCCTCGACTGTTGTTGTGGAACCGGTGACCTGGCCTTTGCTTGGAGCCGGGTTGCGCGCGGCCGCGTGCCGGTGATGGCGACTGACTTTTGCCCGGAAATGTTGGAGATCGGCCGAAGTAAGCAACAACGGCACCCCTACGATCAGCGGGTGCAGTTCATTGCGGCGGATACGCAGCACTTACCCTTCGCGGACAACACATTCCAGGTAGTCTCGGCGGCGTTCGGTTTGCGAAACGTCGCCGACACTGATGCAGGATTGCGAGAGATGGTGCGGGTGTGCGCCGTTGGCGGACACGTCCTGATACTCGAATTTACGACGCCGCGGCGCCAGCCGATCAAGGGGCTGTACCTGTGGTACTTCAGGAACGTGTTGCCGAGAATTGGCGAGCGATTGGCCAAAAACAGCCAACACGCGTATCAGTATCTACCCGATAGTGTCGGAGAGTTCCCAGTTTACGAAGCGCTTCTTGAGCGGATGGACAATGCTGGTTTGTCACACTTGCGGATGAGGCAGTTGACATTTGGCGTGGCCACGATTTATTGGGGACGAAAATCGTGACGCCCCACCCTGTCGTTGTTGCAATTACCGGTGCCAGCGGAGTCATCTACGGCCAGCGCCTGGTCGAAGTCTTGTTGCAATTGAACGTGCCGCTGCATGTGACGATCAGCGAATCGGCGGTTCATGTGATCGAGCACGAGCTAGGATTGAGCGTCGATGTGAACGCGTTTGAGTTGAGTCAATTGTTGCCAGGTAGAGAACGTTGTCCGGATGGAGTTCGTTACCATCATGTCCGCGACCTGTTGGCTCCGATAGCCAGCGGTTCGTTTCGCACGGCGGCCATGGTCATTTGTCCGTGTAGCGGCAGTACGATGAGTGCCATCGCGACAGCGCGCAGCGGGAATCTGATTCAACGTGCGGCCGACGTTCATTTGAAGGAACGACGGCGATTGATCGTCGTGCCGCGAGAAACGCCTCTCTCGTTGGCGCAAATTGAGAATTGGATGGCGGTGACGCGAAGTGGCGGAATAGTCCTCCCCGCAGCACCGGGCTTTTATCATGGTGCACAGCATGTCGGGCAGTTGGTCGATTTCATCGTGGCGCGGATTCTGGACTTGATCGGAGTCGAGCACCAATTGATGGCCCGGTGGGGCGAGTTGCCATGAATTGGCTCAGCCGCCTGCGATTGAACCTGGAAATGATTCGCTTCAGCCACACGCTGTTCGCGCTGCCTTTCGCACTGTTGTCGGCGGTGATGGCCTGGGTGACTCCGGCGGAACCAAACGTGCAGTTTCGCTGGTCGGTGCTGGTGGGGATCCTGGTGGCCATGGTGGCAGCGCGGAGTGCGGCTATGGCTTTCAATCGATTGGTCGATTGGCGATTGGACGCGCTGAACCCGCGCACGGCCAACCGGCATCTCCCCGCTGGCAAATTGAGCGGGCCCAGCGTCGTGAGTTTTTTCGTTGCTGCAGTTGTCGTGTTTTTTGCATCGATGCTTTTGTTTCTGCCCAATCGTCTGCCCTTGTATTGGTCAGCTCCCGTTCTGGCCGTTTTGTTGGGGTACAGCTTTGCCAAGCGGTTTACCCGATACAGTCATTTCTGGCTGGGTGTCGCTCTGATGTTGGCGCCAATCTGCGCTTGGGTGGCGGTCCGTGGCGAGGCGGTCAGCGCGGATCCTTGGGATGTGACCCCTGCCATCCTGTTGGGTTTCGGTGTTATGTTTTGGGTATCCGGATTCGATGCCATGTACGCCTGCCAGGATTATGAATTTGATCGCAGCGTGGGTTTGCGGAGTATTCCGGCAGCTTGGGGGATCGTCGGCGCGTTGCGGTTCGCGGCGGCGGTACATGGCGCGGCAGTGTTGTGTTTTGCGTCCGTCGCCTTTGCTTCGATTTGGGCCGGTCCGGCGGTGCCATTGGGATGGCTGTACGCCGCGGCGGTCGCCGGTATCGCCGGATTGTTGGTGCTAGAACACCGACTGGTATCCGCACAGGACTTGTCGCGCGTCAACGTTGCGTTTTTTCACGTGAATATTGTGATCAGTGTCGGATTGTTTGCCGCAGGTACAATTGATTTGTTGTGGGTGCCGAAATAGATCGGGTGGTCAGATGATATATACAGTGGATCCGCGGCTGAAAACAGTTCGCGACAAAGTAGAAGCCGGTGAGCGTCTGGGATTCGACGAGGGCTTACTGATGGAGCAGCCGGACATTCCCGTCAATGATTTAGGGCAACTCGCCAATTTGGTGCGCGAACGTATCAATGGAAACATCGCCTTCTATAACATCAACACCCATCTCAACGCGACAAATGTCTGTGTTTATCGGTGCGTGTTTTGCGCGTTTCGTTCCGATCTGCGGAACCCCAAAGGTTACGTCATGAGCGACGAACAGATTTTGGCGCGGGGCCAAGAAGCGGTTGATAACGGCTGCACGGAAATGCACATTGTCGGAGGCTTGCACCATCAGCGTCCGTTCGAGTGGTATTTGAACATCGTCCGCATCTTGCATGAGGCGTACCCGCGATTGCATCTGAAAGCCTGGACGGCGGTCGAGATTAATTGGTTCGAGTTCTTAACGAAGTCTTCGACGGAAGAAGTGTTGCGGCGATTGCGCGAGGCTGGTTTGGGAAGCTTACCGGGTGGCGGCGCGGAGATTTTCCATCCCGAGGTCCGCGATCAGATCTGTGAACACAAGGCCGATGGCTCGAATTGGTTGCACATTCATCGCACGGCCCATCGGATGGGAATCGCGTCGAACTGCACGATGCTGTATGGCCATATCGAGAAACCGTTGCACCGGATTGATCATTTGTTGCGCTTGCGTTCGCTTCAGGACGAAACGGGCGGATTTCAAACGTTTGTTCCCTTGGCGTTTCATCCGGACAATACTGGGCTCAGTCACCTGAAGAAGCCCTCAGCCGTGATGGACCTGCGGATGGTAGCGATCAGTCGCTTGATGCTGGACAATATTCCACACATCAAGGCGTACTGGATCATGTTGGGACTCGGCACAGCACAGACGGCGCTGTCATTTGGTGCGGACGATTTAGACGGCACCGTGCGCCACGAATTGATTTATCATGACGCTGGCGCCACCACGCCAGAGTTGTTGTCGGTCGAACGGATTCGGCAATTGATCGAAGAGGCTGGCCGCGAACCGGTCGAACGCGACACATTGTACCGACGTGTTCATCGCCCCGCGGATCGCCCGCATGAATGGAGTGTGACGAATGAACAGCCCATTCCTTTGCCGGTCTAATGATTGTGTGAACGACCGCGAGAAGTAGATGATAGACGCTCGCATAGTGGGTGAACTGCGGGTTATCGTCCCTTTATGTTGCCGTTATGCGAATGCCTCCTGGAAAAGTGCAGAAACTGGCAATCGTCGGCGGACTGGCGATTCACATTGACGGCAACCAGCGGGCTTCCATCACGCGATTACGAATCGGAATGCACATTCCATTCGCGGAGCAGACTTGACCGTTGACACGAATTGGTATCGACAATTCGTTAGGTTGCCAATGCCCGCTGATAGTTAGTGGAAGGTAAAACACGATTCGACCAGTATGCTTTTCTACTGGAATGTTGAGCAGTGGGTCGCGTGCAACAC
>JACTND010000334.1 GCA_014584305.1 Planctomycetota bacterium
GTCGGCAAAGCCCGTGAAAGTAGTAACCGGTAAATTACCTAGTACGGCAGTCGCGCGGTTGGGATACAGCCCCCAATAGCGAGCTTCCCAACCGGTACCACGGCAGTTCCGGCGTCCGAGAAACGTTTCGATGCCACCGAAATAGCCGAGATCGGCATCGGTGGAAAAGAGCGATTCACCGATCGCATTGACGCTCATCCCCAGATCATCTTCATAGTCGCGCGAGAACGCCAAGCCGTGGACGCCAGCGATCCAATTGGCGTTTCGTTCCGAAGTTCTGTTCTGGAAATGAGGACGCCAGTTGTTCGACGCGCTTTGGCAGCCGTCGCCCGCATAGGCGGAATTCTCGTATGCCGGTGAACTGTGGACGTTCGCAGGTGAAGCGCCATTGCCAGGCATTGGAGGTGGATATTCCGGCGCATCTTGACGGAATCGAGCGGTTTGCGACGGGACCTGTTCGTACGATGGGCCTGCATTCCAACCCGTCGATTCGTTCCCACCGAAGGCGCGGTCCCATTCCTTGGGCAATGTGGACTGATAGGCCCCAATGGTGCTGGGACTGGACCAATGGTCCTGTGCTCCCGCTTCGGGCGCACTCCCCAACCACGCCGCTAAACCAATCGCCAAGTACCTCAAGCAACGCATCTTCCCACTCCTTGAACGTGTTTGCTGGCCACAGCCGATTAGCTGGCTTCGTTATTTGCAAATCTCTCGCCACGATGCGAACAACCCCTAGGATGCAGTCCAAGTGCATCATCCGAGCAATCCGCTTTCGTGCGAAAGAAAACATCGTCCGTGCAACTGCCACGTTCCTATTAAAGTTCACAATCGGAACGAAATCAGTTAATGATTGCCTCCACCAATCGTCACGGGTCGCACATTGGTCACCGCGCGATCAATTTGCGCAGGTGGAAGAAACGGCGCGATCGATTCAATTTGACAAACTGGCAGGGTTTGTTTCGGATCCCGCCTGCCGACCAGCCAGTGGCGTCCCATCGATAGCAATTGGAAGGCCAACGGTCTCCTCTGGACTAAGGAGCATCGGAAGCGGTATTCCGATTGCGGCGCCTCTAACGGGTGGAGCCCCGGATTCACGGTCGTCCGTCAGAGGATGGAATCGCGACGGCTACCACGTCATCGATGAGGCATATGCTTGTTCGACGAGTTCATCGCCCGCCTCGCGGTTAAACCATGCGCGCGTCTGTTCGGTGAAATACGTTTGCCAATCCCCGACGCTCCCTTTCCTAAAAAAGTGATTGGGACGCTCCTCGGCGAATCCGGGTTGTAAGTCGCCTATCGGCGGCGGCGCCAACTCGGGATCCGCTCCCACGAATTGCAGAACCGAACGCAACAGACCCGCGCAATCGCGATGCAATTCTTCATAGCGGACCACCATGACCCGCAATTGAGGGTTGGTAGCCATCGTCCGACGATCGCGTACCAAGTGTTGTTTCCACCACCGCGCCGAGATCCGCACGAGCTCTTCGTTGTCCAGCAGACGCTGCGGATGTTCGCGAAAATACCAGGGATTATCCTGGAAAGCGACCAAATGACGGCGCATGGTTTCATGCCGCGCAAACATGCGCGTGACCTGCGGGTTGTTGTACAAATGAAAGGCCCGACTGACCAACACGTCGCGCCCGTCGCGGACCAGCGTCACATGCGGCGCCTCGCGCAAGATGATCGGTGCCAGCGTCGTCGGCGTCCGTTCGCCGATGATCGTCGCCTCGCGCGGCGCAGCGCGGCGCAGCACCCGACGAATGGCCCGCTCCAGCTCGCGCAATGTCACGCGCTTGAACGATTCGTCTCCGTACAAAGTTTGATTCTTGATGCGGGCGTAGGCCGGCCGCATGATTTCTTCCCAATGAAATTCTCCCAAGCAGGAAATCTGCGGATGGCTGTTCAGCAGGCCACCCAGCCAGTTGGTTCCCGATTTCATAAATCCGCGCAAACAGAAATAGCGCGTCCGTTCCATGTCCGGTTTACCTGTCATTCCTTGGTAATGCGGCAAACTCGCGTTGCCAATGTTCCCAATGATGGGACAAGGGAGCGGTAATGACTAGTGGTGAACCGGGACGCGCCGGGGATTGCAGAGTCAATTGCCGCGCATGCAGCGCGATCCAGCGCTGCCGCAGATCCGATGTTTGAGGACCAAATGGATGTCGCGCACCGTATAGATCATCGCCAAGAATGGGGTGACCTCGCGCGGCGCATTGCACGCGAATCTGATGGGTGCGCCCCGTTTCCAAAACGATACCTAACCATGTCTGGTCCTGGGTGCGACCCAAAACGCGATATTGCAAGACGGCCAACTGGGCATCGGGATGGTCGGCGGGAACAAGCTCGGATTTGGCTTGATCGGGTATTTTCCGCATCCAATCGGTCCACTGTCCCACCTCCTCGGAGACCGTTCCCGACACGAGGCACCAGTAGATTTTTTCGACCGAGCGCCGCTCAAATTGTTCAGCCACTCGCTTGGTGGCGTTCCGTGTCCAACCGATTACGAGAACACCAGACGCTGGCCGGTCCAAACGGTGCGGCAGCCCGACATACGGATGAGGAGTGCCGAGCTGGCTAGCCCGCCAACGGCGGGCGCGGAATTCGATGCTGTCGATACCCGGAGGCGCCTGTGTCAAAACGCCACCCGGCTTATTCAGCGCCGCGAAAGTGTCATCGCTATGGAGAAATTCCAGCGAATCCAACGCCGCCCTAGCGATTCTCTTGACCCGTTGTATCCTTCACCGCGCGCGGTTTGCCGTACTCCGCTTTCTCGTCCTCCATGAACAACGCGTGGCGGTAGCCCTTGTAATCTTCCAAACTATTCTGCACACGGAGATTACCGGAGGCGTCCAGTATCAACACGTCCGTTGGCGCTTGGAAACGAATGGGCAAGTTGCGATAGGGCAACTCTAAACCACCCATGATATCGACCACCACCCCATTCGTATTGATCCGTTCGTTGTCGGCCCGCAATACGCGATAGTCGCGGGGATTCAATAAGTGCACCCGTTCGGCAACAAAATTCAACAAATCACCGCGCGACACCTCGCGCTTGCTGGGCAGCAACGTATTGTACTTCTCGGACCAAATGCCGGCGACAAAACGGGCGACTGGCTCGCTGAGTGCAATTACCGTTTCGCCAATGCGCGTCGTGCGCATGCCTTCGATCACGGTGTCGCCGGCGTAGAACGTACTGGCGTTCGATCCCGCGACAATCCAAGGCGATTCTTGACTCCATTCCGTGGCGCGCAAACCTTGCGGATTATCTTTTTGATTGAGTTCCTCAAGCAGTCGCCTTCGCACCTCGGGGTGTAACATGTTCGGCGTCACCGTGACCCGCGTGTACCGTTTGGCCTCTTCGATATCTGGATCCGTCTGACCACTTGTGGGAGGCCCGCGTTCGGAGTCCACGTCGCTGATGCCAGCGCCCTGTCCACCGCCGCCGCTACCGCCAACTTGGAACCCAGCCCCATCCCGCCGATCGGTCGCCTGTCCCGAAGAAGCCAGCATGGGATCGTCGCGCCGGTTGGGATCTTTCAACCACAAACGGACTCGGTATTGAACCGGTTTTCCCAAAGGCGGATTGATGTCCACGAATCGAATTAATTTGTAATCCGCCTTGGGCCGCAATGCATTGGCGGCCAATTCGTAAGCGGCCGGATTATTCCCTTTAAATAACTCGACATTTTCCTCTGGGGGGACTGTTCCCTGTGGCGCGCCCTGCTCGGCAACCGTTTCGCTCCCGCCGCCTGCGCGCCGGCCAAACGGATCGATCTCCACCTTGCGCTCGCCGACGTCGCCGGTCAACTCTTTGCGAATGGACAACGGAACATTGTGTCGCAACGGGACGCGACTGTGTGTCATCCAGGGCCGAAAATCAGCCAGCGCTACCAAAGGAATCCGGCCTGTTAATATCGGATCAAAATAGGCAGGATCGATCACCTCCGGAGCCCAACTGTTAGGAAGCGTGTCACGCAAAATTGGCTCAATATTCAAGGTCTCCCAGTCGCCCCCTTCGACGCGGCGTTGCACTTCGACTTTCCCATATTCCGGGCGATCCAACGGCGGATAGTATCCTTGCGCTGAGGCCAATGCTTCTTGATAACGCTGATATTGTTCGCGGATGGGCACTACGCCCGTGACGACAATGAAGTCCTTCACATACGGATTGTACTTGGGGTCTAAAGTCACCGTTTTGGGGCGGATGCCCGGCAACTCGATCATCTGGGTCGGCGGAACGGTATCGCCGGCATCGATTTTTACATCGCGTTCCCTGGAACGATTGCCGCGCTGCTGGTCACCACCGATTTGGAATCCGCTCGATTCATTCTCCTCTTTAAAGCCAGCCACGCGCAGCTTCTTAATTTCTGGATTGGCAAAATTAATAATCAACGGAGCTCGGAATGTGCGGACCTCAAGTTGTTCCGCCGCGACGAGCGTGGGATCCAGTCGCAGGCCAGCCGGCTTGGCAGGCGTCCCACGCGTGTAGCTGAGGTTGTAATCCGTCGTATCCACAGAACCTTTGAGTTGGACGATCCGGTTATCGGCATCCTTGATACCCGTCCGGAACTCCTTGATCTCGTCCCAACTCGATGCCGATTGAATGTGTTGCTCGGCCCGTTTGGCATCTGCCATCAGGTTGTCGGGCGAGGTCACCGTAAATATCGGTGTGCTCCATCCCCACCAAATGAAAAATGCGGCCAAGGCGACTCCTAACCCCAACACGACCTTCTCGGCGTGTTGCAGCATAAAGTTTTGGAACGCATTTCCTTCCAATTTCAGATCAAACCGGCTCATACCTTCACACCCTTTCTATGGTCTGTTCGCTGTGGCGACTGTTGTTGATCCGGCCGTGTTGGCTGTGACAGCGCCATCCTCCTGCAATAGGTTGCGGAACCGTTTTTCTTCTTCGGGCCCCAAATGATTGTAAATCTTGACGATGTCACCCGATATGATACCCAGCGGCGCCG
>JACTND010000106.1 GCA_014584305.1 Planctomycetota bacterium
TTTCGGCACGCCGACGACGCGCAAACCTTTTTGCGCGAGTTGTTTCAATAACCGATGGCAATCTATGTGGTTTGCGACCGTCCGTCTGTGGGCGCAGCCCTTGGGTGAGGAGTTCAGCGTGTTTGTGCGTTCAGCGAGAATGGGATTAGTAGGGCCGTTGGCCACGGCAGTTTCTCTTGTCATCGGCGTTGCGACGGGATTGCCGTTGAACGGAATCTGCCAAGAAGATACCGCCGGACGGATCGATACCAATGCCCTGCGGTTTCGTCAGCCCTCGGCGCGGGCCGACCAAACGATTTTCTCTCCGCTGAATCTGCCCGTTCCCAATCGCATCCGCACGGCCGCGGGATTACCCGGCGACGAATACTGGCAGCAACAGGTCGATTATCAGATGGCTGTCACATTGGACGCTGATCAAGAATCGATTTCCGCTCAAGCCACCGTAACGTATACGAATAACAGCCCAGACCCGCTAACATTTTTATGGATCGCGCTGGAACAGAATTTGTTCCGCCAAGACAGTGCCGGGGCTCGATTTACACCACCTGGTTCACGTTTCAACAACCATCAAGGATTTGAAGGAGGAATCGACGTTCTTCATGTCCGCGCGGAAGGCGTGGACCTGCCATTGCATGTTTATGACACGATTGGCCGAATTGACTTGCCGCAACCGATTCCGCCGCGCGGTGGTCGGTTGCAATTCGAAATCGCTTGGTCCTTTCGCATTCCCGAATACGGGGTTGACCGGATGGGAATCCGCCGCGTGCAACATGGGACCATTTTCCAATTGGCGCAGTGGTTCCCGCAGCTCTGTAAATATGACGACGTACACGGCTGGAATACCCTGCCCTATTTGGGCCAAGGCGAATTCTATACGGATTTTGGCCAATTCGATGTGCGGATCACAGTCCCGCGCGATCACGTGGTGTGCGCAACGGGCGTCCTGCGCAATGCCGAAGAAGTGTTGACAGACCAGCAACGCCAGCGTTTGGCGTTGGCTGCCGCCAGCCGACAAACAGTAATGATTCGCGGCCTTGAAGAGCTCGGCACGGAGGAATCGCTGCTTCCCGGCGATGGCCCGCTGACGTGGCACTTCACCGCCGATAACGTGCGCGATTTTGCCTGGACAAGTTCCGATGCCACGATGTGGGATGCGGCCGGTATCCAATGGGAGGACGGCTCACGGACGCTGGTGCAATCCGTCTATCCGTTCGAAGCCCGCGCGGCGTGGCGCGAAAGCACCCAGATGCTACGTCACTCCATCCTGAAATACAGCGAAATGTGGTTTCGTTACCCTTATCCCACGGCGACGAATGTCAACGGCAATGTCGGTGGCATGGAATACCCCATGATCATATTTTGCGGCGGCGATCGAGATCGGCGCGGATTGTTTGGCGTGACATCGCACGAAATCGGTCACAACTGGTTTCCGATGGTGGTCAATACGGACGAGCGGCGACACGCGTGGATGGATGAGGGCTTCAACACCTTTATCAACGAGTACGATCTGATTGAGGAGTATGACCATGTGGTTAATGGCGCCCCCTTGCGGAGTCCGCCACCGTTCTCCGCGCGGGCCTTTGCGCGCCCCATGAGCCGTCCCAGTGTGCAACCGATCGCCTTGCCAGCCGATCAGATTCGCCCCGAGTTGCTGGGTAGCTCACAGTATATGAAACCCGCCGTGGGCCTGCGCTTGTTGCGCGAGGTCATCCTGGGACCGGAACGATTCGACCCGGCGTTTCGGCACTACATCGACGCGTGGGCGTTCAAATCGCCTCAGCCTGCAGATTTCTTTCGCTGTATGGAGAACGGAACAGGCGCCGATTTGGCTTGGTTCTGGCGCGGTTGGTTTTTGGAGAACATTCCGCTGGATCAAGGAGTTGTCGATGTCCGCGAACTGCCGTTGGCAGGGTCCGCGCGGATTCAGATCGGCAATTTCCGTGAGATGGTCATGCCCGTTGTTATGCAAATCGAGTTTACTGATGGCTCCCGCCAACGCGTCGATTTGCCTGTTCAGATCTGGTATTACACGAACCTCTGGACGTCGGAAATTGCGGTCGGCGATAGACAAATTTCGAGCGTCACCATCGACCCCGATCGAGTAATGCCGGATTTGGATCGAGACAACAATCGCTGGGAACGCCCTGCAGCGGAAACACCCGCGACTCCGCCGCGAGATGAACACTAAGAGCTGGCGAACAACTGAATTGTGTAGCGGAACTTCGCCTCGGTCTCGGACCTTGTCAGCCCGGCGCAAAAGGTGGGCGAAACACTGCCCAGCCATCGGGATTCGCAGGCCCTAGTGAAAACGTTCGGCCACCATGTATTCCATCCGGACTAGAACCGAGATGTTGGACGCGTCCAACCACCATAGCCCAAGACGTGTAGCATGACTCGTCGCAGTCGCTGCCACTGCTTCCTAGATACATACGCGCTGACGCGTACGCGCTTATGGCACGGGATCTGCGACGCGGTCCGATCGTGCCTGAATCAGCACAAACCGACCTTGGTCGTCGCCCATTTTCCGGTGACTTTCGAGAATACTGTCGGCGCGCTGGAGGCCGCCGGAATGCCGTACGAAATCAGTCCACCCCAAGTTACTTGGGATTGGTTGACCGAGTGGATGCAACGACACCCAGCACACGTGGTCGTGACGTTGGCCGGTGCGCTCATCGACGCGGGTAAACGCAATGCAAGAACCGCGGCGCAAGGACCATTAGCGGTTATCGTCGTGGAGCGTTTTCCCCATCCAACCGCCGATCAAGCGCTAATCGATTTTTTCCAAGAAGGTGCTGCCACGTGCCAGATGGGCTACTATTTAGCCTTGGACGATCCGATCTTCCGCGGTGCAGGACACGACCTGTTAGTGGAAGTCATGCAACAAATGGGATTGGATGCGCACGCTTTGGTAACCAGTCGCCTTCTTTCCAATCGGTTGAAACGGATCCTCGCACAACGCGCAAAGCGCCACACCGTTTGGCAACCGGCCCAGTCCGCTGAGGATTGGTTAAACGTCAATGGAATTGATTGCTAGCGTAACCAACAAAACCAATCTGGACCTTATGTCAACTTCGCATTAGGCTTTCTTGGAACAAGCTCGCCCATCCCAATATACCGGCGGTGCGGCTGCACTTTCTGTGGGACTGCAATCGACAAGGAAGCGTATGAATCCGATGCGAAGCTGCGTGGAAATTGCATTTCTGGTGGTCATCGGTTGGTCAGGTAGTTCGTTCGGAGCCGCACAATCGTTTCGTGTCGAATCCCGCGTTCATGAAGCGGACAACCAACAACTGATTGCGGAAAGCTTAACGTTGTTCGACGGCGGCGCGGTCTTTGATTTTTCATTCGAACTGAACGCCAAAGAGCCGGCGGAAGTCATCATTTTTGATACCAGGAAGCAGCAGTATGTGCTCCTCGACTATCAACGCCGCATCAAACTGGTGTTGGAAAACTATGAGCTCGTCCGCATGTTGGAAGAGCAGCGCCGCGAGCTATCCGCGCGGGAGGAACTCGCCTTCTTGGCTGAGCCGAGATTGCAAGAGCAAATGGATTTAGCAGCTTCTTCCGTCGAGTTGACCAATGGACACTTCACCTACCGCGCGATCGGCCAGCGTCCTCGCGATGGCACGTTACTAGTTCCGTACCATGAATACCTGGATGTTTATGCGCGCTTGTCCGTCACCGATCCGCGACGCCTGCCCCCATTTACCCGAATCGCCGTCAATCAAGCGTTGCGCAAAGCCGGCTGGATTCCGACGGAAGTCGAGTTGTGGGTTCATTCAGCAGCTTTGCCTAATCACCAAGTCCATTGGAAATCTACGCACCACACGACCTGGACCCTATCCGACGCCGACCGGGAACGGATCGAAATGGCCAAGCGGAACTGGCTTGCCTTCAAATCCGTCTCCCTGCGGGAATACCGCAATCTGCCCGCCGCCGGTTCTGAAAAATAAATTAGGTAAATTAGGTGCCACCCACAATACACAATAGGTGCCACCCACAAATTAAATTAGGTGCCACCCACAAATTACACCTTGTCGGCCCGCCTGCCTGGTCCCTTTCTGCGAAAAACGAGACCAAACCAGGTATTGGCATCGTTCCGATAGCATTTGGTGGGTGGCACCTAATGTTGCTAGTGGGGGGATTGGGCGCGGATCCCTGATGCCTGCCGGGGTGCGATCGGGGCTAGGTCGGGCAATTGCCGACGGAAAGGGGCGGAAGGAGGTGCTTCCACTAGGTCAACTGAGTCGCGGGGCCGATCCGCGGACAAATCCTGACCGATCAAGTTCGATAACACGCGCGGATCTGGGTTGTTGACGGTAAACGTTCGCATTTGGTCCGGGAAGGCGTTATTACGCAGGACGATGATTGCCTCCCAACCCGGCTCGGCAATATCCGCAGTCAAATCGCGCCGGTTATCGGATACTCGCTCCGGCGCCGACCCAGGCTCGCCGGTTCTGACGGCCGCATGAATCGCCGGAGGCGATCGCTCACCAAGCAGACTTTCATTAGCCACCAGGCGAATTCGTGGCTCATCCAATTGCCTGTTCGGCACATTTGAATCGGCGACCCTTGCACCCGATTGCGATTGAAAAATGTGGGCCAGGTTTGCTTTCGAGATTTGCCAATAGATGTTCTCTAATGCCGTGTAGATTCCTTCGTCCACTTCGACCGCGGCAGCGTTGCACACGCCGATCAATTCGCCTTCCGCCGTGAATAGGCCACCACCGCTGCGACCGACAACCGGGCGGCCGACGATGTCATACTTCGTCGCACCGTCGTAAATGGCCACGTTCTTAATGACCGACCGGCGAATGGTGGGGGCGTCGCCACGATCGCAACCAATGCTGAAAACGCTAGTCGCCGGCGCGACCTTGGAGTGCGCCGGTGCGAGTGGGACGGCTGTGAGCGGAGCCTGCGCTTGTATCGCCACTAACGCCACATCGCGGTTGTCCGCATTG
>JACTND010000086.1 GCA_014584305.1 Planctomycetota bacterium
CTTGGCATGAATTACTCGTTGACGCAAACTCGTGTGCGGACTTGTTTCCGGCACTTTGCTGATCCCGGCCGCCACCGGATTCAAGTCGATATACACGCAGGTTGCCAACAATGATTCCTCATCCAAAATCGCGATCGATTTGTAGCGCCCCTCCCAGAACGTCCCTGTGCACTCGTCTTCCCCGTTGGCCAAACGCGCCAGAGGCTCTTTCAGTGCTTTCATAAACCAGCCCAAATTCTGCAAACGCTCGCGAAACGCCTCGACTTGTTTCTTGTCTTTGGCATGGTGCTTGACCCACTTGTCCACGATCGCCGGATCATCGAGATCGAGGTTTTTGGGAGGATAAATGGCGATCCAGCGTCGAACGACCTCCTCGGCTGACCAGCCTTTGCTCGATCCAGGATCCAGTCGCACCAAGACATGCAGGTGGTTATCCATCACGGCGAAACCACAAACCGCGATGGCGAACTGACTGGAAAGCAACTCCAATCGCTCCTCAATCCACTGTTTGCGATGCTCGAAGCCTTTTCCGCACAGCATCGCCTGTCGAACACAGCGGGAAACGCAGTGGTAGTAACGAGTCACATTAACATCGACCAGTAGATTGCGTGGCATCGTCATCGCAGAGTCCCCCAAATTGTTACGTCGTAGAAAACGAAATATCTACTACTGTGCGATCATCGCGTTGACTGCGTTAGCAATTCCAGGCTTCACGCGGCCCGATCGTTTTTCACAAACAAGTTCGGCTAATCAAACAACTTTCTCAAGGGTATTTGCGATCATTCTAGCCAGTCTACTGGTACATGTCAAGACAAATATGCCTGTCCTTTTTGGTTTTAGCGGATTATTGGAGGAGGTGTTTCATTTGGCGGACGGCTTCGGGAAGGCCGACCAGGACGGCGCGGGAAATGATGCTGTGGCCGATGTTCAATTCGCGCAGGCCGGGAATCGTCGCTACGGGTACGACGTTGCGATACGTCAGCCCATGGCCAGCGTCCAAGGCCAATCCAGCGCGCACGACGTGTTGTGCTGCCTTCCGCAACACATCCAACTCATGTTCGGCCGAGCGAGTCCGCCAAGCGTTCGCATAACATCCGGTATGCAACTCGACAGCTTGCGCTCCGGTCCGCTGAGCCGCATCCACCTGCTCCATCGAGGGATCGATGAACAAACTAACGGCGATGCCAGTATCATTGAGCCGCCGGACGGCAGCGCGGACTCGTTCCCATTGTCCGATGACATCCAAGCCTCCTTCTGTAGTTACCTCCGCTCTGCGTTCGGGGACGAGACAAACCTGATCTGGGAGCAGTTGGCAAGCATGGGTCAGCATCTCCTCCGATAGCGCACATTCCAAATTGAGCCGGACACGGACGGTCTCCTTTAACAGTCGGACATCGCGATCCTGAATATGCCGGCGATCTTCCCGCAAATGGACGGTAATTTGGTCGGCGCCTCCCAATTCGGCCAGCGCCGCCGCCCAGACGGGGTCCGGTTCATCGGTTCGCCGCGCCTGACGAATCGTCGCAACATGGTCGATGTTTACACCTAACGTAGGCATACGAATCCTTGTTTAAACAGCTTCAGGGGTTTCGCGCTCGTTTATTAGCGCCAAACGAGCGACGGTCTCGGAAGGAACATCCCTCGGTTCATGCGCACGATCCACGGAAGCCATGGTCCATTCGCATATGCGGCGACCGTCATCCCAAACCTCGACATTGGCGCCTTGGTTATTGAATTCGCTAACATCGACGTCAACCGCATGACCAAAATATTGCGCTATGGCCCGGCAAGCAAGGACCGCTTGTTCCTGGTCGCAAGCGATCGCCGCCAGAGTCGGTCCCCAAGAGCTTTGCACCACACCTGTGATGCCCCACCTCCGCAGGAACCGGACGATATCTTCTGCTAAAGCGTGGCCATAGATTCCATATTGTGTTGCCCGAAACAGCTCACCACTCATGCGATTGAATTCGTAAATCCCTTCGCCGAACTCGCGCCAACAGGAATTGGCTAACGCCGGCAGCACAACCGATCGGACGCAGTCGATAGCGCGGCTGCGATGGCGTTGACTTCCATTCAGGCACTTTTCAAATGCCTGCTGCTCGGCCGAACCAGAGATCCCGACGCTGTCAGGCAGGCATATAAGCACGCATCGCCATTCTTCGGGGATGTGCAGGCGTGTTTGCAATGGTGATACTTGCTCCTGCGAACTGCGGCCCCGATCGACAAGGAAACCGCCATAAAAAAAACCATTCAATCCGATCGCGGATCGTTTGCCGCGGTCCAGGCGGAACGCAATGTCATACAAATTGGGCACTTCCCCATCGGTCAGTAAACTCAAGCCTACGGCAATAGCCGCGGCCAATTGCGTCCCAGATCCAAATCCGACATGCTGCGGTGGTTGGCGCTCCAACTGAACGTCCACGTTCGCCACTATCCGCGCGCAATCGCCAGCCTTAAACGGTTGACTTCGCCCTAAAGCGACGTTCCACTTCTCGACCAGATTTGCGACTCTCTCGCCAGGTGTGTTGCCAAAGCAGTTGTTGATCGATTCTTTAACTCTCAATATCGTCGGAGGCGCATTCACCATAAACCCGCACCCGCCGAACTCGATTGGCAGAGATTGACCGGCGGAAAACAAACCGCAATGAATCCGCGCCGGGGCCGTGATCACAACTTCCTTCGTCGCGTTCCGGTTCATTCCTGACGCTCCCCAACACCTGCTCGCGCCTCGGCGTTTTGCACAAACTGCCACAGCATATCCAGTGCATCATTCTCCCGCGGGCCGCCCGTTCGAGCAACAATTTGACGGCAGTCGGCAAAGCGAGTTTCCAGAACATCCCAAGGAATGAATTGAACACGCGAAGCCAATATTGCCGTCTCGATCACGGCATGTTTGGCTCGATTGAAGCCGAGAAAATCCCGGTTGCGCACGATATCCACCGCGCGGCATTGCATCGAAGCGCGCATCTGCGCCTCGTCCGCCCAAACCACTTCGAACTCCACCCAGCGACAGGCGTCGGCGATGATCCAACCCTGTACGTTTCGCGCTGGGATCAACGTCGGTGGCGAGGTCCAGAATCCGACAACGGCTTGTGCGAACGGCAACACATCGTCCGTAATGTGCAGTACACCTTGACCCGTGCGATGCAAATTGTGGAATGTGGCCGACGACTGGAATGGGCGAAGTTCGAACCGCTCCCAATTGCCGTCACCGTCAACCGATGATCCCATCGGTGCAATATTCGCTGAGCCGTCAGGACCAACTGTCGTGATTAGAGTTTCCAAAATCACAAGCCTATTCTCATCTGCATTGTCCCTGCGCGATTGCCGTTAGCAAGCGTCTGCAATGCTGACCGCGTCGCGCTATCGCTAGATGTCGCCGATAGAGAAATCCCATGCCTGTTCAAGAACCGCGCTAATAAGTCTATTCCGCACGCGGTCAAAATCGATTCGGGGTGAAACTGCAACCCGACCAACATGTCATGGTCATCGGCGACGGCCATGATTTCGCCATCGGCTAGCCAAGCGGTGACGCGGAGCGTGCCGGGCAAGGTCTGACGATCCGCAACCAGGCTATGGTATCGTCCGGCGCGGAGCGGGCTGGGCAGTCCGCAAAAAATCGACGCGCCCTGGTGATACACCTCGCTGGCAACGCCATGAACGGGGCGAGAGGCGCGAACAATCCGGCCGCCAAGGGCCTGGACGATCGTTTGGTGGCCGAGGCATATCCCAAGCATCGGCACAATGCCTTGCCATTGCGCGACAATCTCGAGCGAAAAACCCGCTTCGTTCGGCGTGCAGGGCCCTGGCGAAAAAACGATCGCTTGTGGTTTCCATTCCGCGATTGTGTCCGGTCGAGCAGCGTCGTTGCGGACGACGCGCACCTCGGCGCCGAGCAACCGCAGATAGCGCGCCAAGTTATGGGCAAAGCTGTCGTAATTATCGAGCAACAGAATCATGAATTCCCATCGCGTGCAGCATACCCTGGGCCTTCGTCCACGTTTCCGAATACTCGTTTTCTGGATCCGAGTCGGCGACGATGGCTCCGCCGACGGGAAAATGCCACCAACCACGGCTGGCGGTCACGGTCCGGATCAAAATATTAAAATCGGCTGCTCCGGTCGCCGACACGTATCCCATCGAGCCACAATATGCTCCCCGCGCCATCCCTTCCAGTTCCGAGATGATCTCTAGGGCGCGCAGTTTGGGTGCGCCAGAAACGGATCCCCCGGGGAGCACAAAGGGGAGTGCGTCCAGCGGTCGCAATCCTTCGCGCGCCGTCCCTTCAATCACGGAGACGAGATGCATGACCGTGGCAAAACGTTCGACTCCGCACCACTGCGACACGTACACGGAATCGTCGCGGCAGAATCGGGACAGGTCATTGCGCATCAAATCGACAATCATCGTGTTTTCGGCCACTTCTTTGGCATCGGCCTGCAGCTCTTCGCCCAACCACAGATCCTCTTCGGCGTCGCGATAGAGCACATCCCCAAACTTGGGCAGGTTACCCGTGCCGACCATGATGTTGCTGCGTACCATGTTGGGCGGGTAAACCTCTTCGTAGCCATGTTCGTTGACATGCACGTCGATAAACCAATTGGTGAGGCCGCGCTGCAAACGAGCCCCAGCCCCCCGCAGCAGATACGAACGTGTGCCCGCCAGTTTCACCCCGCGCTCAACATCCAGGATCCCCAATTGCGCGGCCAGATCCCAATGCGGGAGCGGTGTGAAGTCATATTCTGGCAACTCGCCCCAAGTCTTGACCGTAACGTTGCCGCTCTCGTCGGGTGCCACGGGGACATCTGGCTCTGGCGGGTTGGGAATGCGCAACATCGCATCGGAGAAATCAGCCTCGACCTGGCGCAATTGTTGATCCAACTCGTCGATGGTCGCGCTGATCTCGCTCATGCGCGCCTTGAGTTCATTGGCCGCCGCGGTCTGCTTGCTGC
>JACTND010000068.1 GCA_014584305.1 Planctomycetota bacterium
AGAAGCCGAACGATCCGCCGAGCGAGTCGGCGGGATTTTGGGTAAGCGTTCGACCTGACTATCGTGCTTGAAGGTGGCAGCGGACGCGGCGGGCTTTGGTTTTGGCTGCGCGGGTGATCGATTCTTGCTGGGGTTCCACAAGCGGACACCCAATGCTTGCCGCCATTAGCCAAATCGTTTGGCGTGCAGTTGGGGTTCGGATCGGATGGCCAGCCGCTGGAAAACCCCACAGGCGGCGCGGCCTATTACGACCAATTGCGTTTCGCGGAGTATGCGCACGATACCGAAGACCATGTCAACGGGACTCTGGTCGAGTCGTTGTCTTACGGTGTGGAACTTGATACCGACCATGCCAGTCGGACGCGATTCGTCAATCAGAACGGACGCGTGATGGTCAAACACGCTTGGGGTCAGAAACACAACACCGAGCATCGTAGCGGTTATGCGCGTCAATACGGTGGTGGCGGTTATCAAGACCTCACGCCTTCGTACGACGCCTGGCCAGAGCCGGATGCGGGCTCCTACGACAACGTCACTCAGGCGATGGAACCTGCCTGGCTTTACCATCCCGACAGCGATCGATCGCCGCTTTATCGCGGGCTTGCGATCCATCCCACAACCAGGGCAGCAGCCAAAGGGTCATCCAACTTGTGGACTGTTGGCAGCCCACCACGTCGAGAATGCCACCAATGTGTTGTGCCCGCACTCAGGCGAGCTGGGAGGACGCCGGATGAATCGAGTTGCTGCGACCGGCACGGACGCGCTGGGTGCAGGTAATCGTTAACTGCCGATCACGCCGCCGTCGAGTTTGCGGATGACGATGGTTGCCGAACGCGGACGGCTACCCGGGGCGCGGTCCGGCCAATTGCTGACTTTGTCGGGTTGCGTCAAGTCGGTAACTTCGTCGGCAGGCTCCCCCGGATGTTGAATATTGATAAACATCGTGCGGCGATCAGGGGTCAGGGCATTCCCCGTGATCTCACAGCCGGAGGGACCGGTTAAAAAGCGCCGAATCGCCCCGGTGTGCGGGTCGGCGGCCAGCATCATGTTGTTTCCCAATTCTTTGAAGTCGGCGCTTCCCATGACGCTAGAGGACATGTCGGTTTGGATCCACAAGATTCCCGAGGTGTCGAACCGCAAGCCATCAGGGCAGGCAAACGCATCACCGCGGCTGGTTCCGTGTCGCTCGGCGTCGGCATGTTCTGGATTCCCGCCCAAGACGAAAACCCGCCACTGAAATGTATTTGCCGCAGGATCTCCGTTCGATTCCTGCCATCGGACGATATGCCCGAAAATATTATTGGCGCGCGGGTTAGCGGCATCCGCCGTCTTACGGCCTTTGTTATTGGTCAACGAGGCGAAGACTTCTTTTGTTTCGGGATGGACGGCAATCCATTCCGGCCGATCCATCGGCGTCCCGCCGGCCAAGTCCGCAGCTTCGCGCGTGCGGATACAAATATCGGCCAGATCGAAACCGCTTGGATCCGTGACCGAGGTTTTAGTCGGGATCTGATTGTGACCGGGAACCAAGGCCAGCCAACGTCCGGTACCATCTTCGTCGAACCGGGCCACATACAGGGTTCCTTCGTCCAGCAGACCGTGGCTCGCATCGACTCCCATAACGTCGGGTTGTGCCGGATCGAACCGCCGCGCCGAGACGAATTTGTAGATAAATTCGTTGGCTTCATCGTCGCCCATATACACGACGACCCGCCCGTCCGTGGACAACGTGAGTTCGGCGTTCTCGTGTTTGAAGCGTCCCAGCATTGTGCGTTTGACCGGCAACGAATCGGGTCGGAGGGGGTCGATCTCCACAACATATCCATAGCGATCGGCGTCGTTATTCTCCTGCGCCAAGTCAAACCGTGGGTCGTGCTCCCACCACCGATACACAGAGACATACTCATTGCCAAATTTGTATCGATAGCCCGTTTTACTCAAACCATAGCGTTTCTCGTGGGTGTTGGGTTCAAACGCGGGGTCTTGACTGCCGAAAACGCCATGAAAGTTTTCTTCGCAGGTCAAATAAGTTCCCCAAGGCGTCCGCCCCGCAGCGCAGTTGTTGCAGGTCCCGGCCACGGAAGTGCCCAGTCGGGAGGTAGCCGGCCCAGCCAATCGCATGGAAGTCTGAACGGTTATCCGCCGGGCGCGCGGCGAATCGACGACAGACCAGGACCCATCGTCTTGGCGAGCGATTTCGACCAACGACACGCCGTGTGCAAATTGGGATTTGCGCGCCTTTTCTAGCGGCATCGTCCCCGATGCCACGACGTCGTCCAAACCGTCGGCAAACAGCAAAACTTGATCGGTGTATTCGTGGTTCACGGCCAACATGCCACGTTGGTTGGGATCGTGACCGGGTATGGCAAAAAAGTCCATGCCGTCATGCCCCATCCCGGCTTGAACCGCTTGCTCATCAGCGGAATTCGACGCATCGGGTTTGAACTGGGGCGCTCGGCCGTTGATCGGATCGCCCCAACGATAGAGAACGTCCGCGACGTATCCTTCAGGAACAACCACATCGTCAACTGTCGAAGCTTTCACGCCGCGGAACTGAAACAATGGCTCTCGGTGCGATTTGACGACGTACGTGTTTGAGCCCCAAGGGGCCAGAAGTGCAGCGCAGGCACCGGCGGACCCCAGTTTCAAGAACGATCGGCGATCGAGCGCCGCCGCAACGACTTCCGAGAATGGTTTACCTGGCATATCTCAACTTCGTCCCTTTGTTGCAAGCGCACGCGATCGCAATAGGCGGCTGTTCGTGTTCGAAACTAGCGCTCTCACGAACGTGGGCACTGGTCTGTAACTGTTTACCCAGCGAGTAGTCGTGCAATGCACAATTTGCACCGACGATCCAATCGGTCGCTGGCGACTTCTTAGTGTAGGAAGACTGGCAGGGCTGGGCAACCGACTCACCAAACCGTGCGCGAATTCTTCACAATGTGCCCCGCTGCACACCGTTCAGGATTTTTCGCACGGTGTGCGGAGCGTCAACAACGCGCGCAGGAACTCGCGATAAAAAAGGCCAGAATGTTGTGCAGAGCGCAGTCGTGCTGCTTGTGTCAGGCATTGAGCACGTCGCGCGTCAAACGGCGCGCGCACGGCTGAGGCGCGCTGCTAATACCCATCGCATGTTAGCGGACGCGACATTTAAAACGGATGATACCGCCCTGACCAGGAGGAAGCGGATCCCGAAGCTCCCAGCGCAAGACGAGCGAGTCGCCTTCATTGCGCGTGGCGGTGAAGTCCGCATCGACGCTGCATTCGGCCGAATCGGCGACATATTCCAGTCGTGTCACCAGATTGTCCACGAGAACCACATTGCCAATGAGGTCTCCGCCCACGTTGTCAAAGCGGATGGTGAACTCGACCTCTTCACCCGGCGTCGCGGCGATCTTCGAGGCCACCTTGGTCAGGCTCAGTTTCGCCTCGCCACGATCCGTCTTGGCGACCACGATCTCTTGCGCTTTGGCCACATCGTTGACCAAAACCGGCTGAGCGCGATCGAGGATGACTTGCAGTCCGAGGTTGTCTTGCCATACGCCGGCGGATGTCGTTCCCAAACGCAGACGGGGCGTTTCCGATCCGCGATGGGTGCCAAAGCGGATCAGGTGCAAATTATTATAGGGCTTCAATGCAGCGTCGGCGCCCAACAAGCCAACGGTATTTTCCGTGGGGACACCCCGCGTGCGGTCGCGGAAGCTTTGCGCGTGCGTGGCGCTGCGATTCCGTTGTGGTTGCAATTGCTGCAACGTGGTGGCCGAGAATTCGCTGCTGCGGGAGGTTTCCAATTCTTTTTCTTCAGCGACGGCTTGCACGCGGAGTGTGCCGGATTCCAAAGTCAATTGTGACAATTTGCGAACGGCCGCAAATCGCGGCGAGTAAATGCAGACCCGATTGCTGGCGACTACCTTGCGCACGCCATCCAATGTGTCGAAATGGCCGATGGTATCCGCGGGATCTAAACCATGAAGATTCCGTTCGTTGTCAACCACGACCTTTTGGCCTGAATCTCCGCCGTCACACAGAAACTCATCCCAGGGAAAGCGCTGGGCAAATCGAAATGCGGGACCCAAAGTGGCGGCTGCACAGACGCCCGCGGCATGTTGTTGGCAACTCACACAGTTCGAACTGTGATTGGAGGCGGGCTCTGTCGGCCAACAGGGTTCTTGAAAACTAGCTTGGCGAAAACGCTGTTCCCATTCGACGGCAGTTTGTTTGGGGAACACCGTGGGGGCCACTCCGTGAAAGAAGAAATTGTCAGCATCCGGTTGTTCATTGGGCAAGCGCGAACCGATGCGGAGGATGGCCATCGGACGCCCCAAGCGCTCGGCGGTACGCAGCGGGTCTTCAGTGATCGAGACGTCAAAAAACGGTTGGTTCTCAGCAGTATGGCGAAACGGAAGCGCCGTTTCTGGGTTCTCGAGATAGATGACTTTCGTGACCATGTTCCCCGCCGCTACGTCTTTCAAGTCCTCGATGGAAATCACCACTTCAACAGGAAAGCGCAATGCCAGATCCGCTGGGGGTTGCAAGCGATCGATCAATTCCACGGACGGGAAGAACTCGCGATCGGCCAAGCCTGCGATTCGCGAGACGCGGAAGCGAAAAACCGGTCCCACGTGCATAGCCACAATCGGATTGGCATAATCGACCGATCGAAATCGGCCTTCCTCCGGAACGGAAATGATCACCCCTTCGGGTGCCGTGATCCGCACCGGCTGGACTTCGGACAGGTATTGCGGATTGGTCAACAGGCGTTCCAGGGCGACGGCGCCCGGTACGGAATCGCTACTGAGCAGATGGTGGCGCGGCGGATCGACCTGCCCTGATCGAGGGCCTGCGCCTGGCCGGGCGCGACGTGATCGACATCGGTCTGGCGCCCACCCCGGTGGTGTATTTTGCCAGCTTCCACCTCCAGACCGGTTCCTGCGTGGCGGTGACCGGCAGCC
>JACTND010000084.1 GCA_014584305.1 Planctomycetota bacterium
TTGCGGGATATTCTAAACAGCCGAATCCGTCAAAAAGGCGGACGCGAATGCTTGCCCTTGGACGAATAAAAATCTCAATGCGAAGTGTCACCGAACGGCAAGCATACGTGGCACATCGGACGACAAACGCCGTTTATCGCATAGGTGCTGTCACCGTTCCTCGAGTGACATCGCCTCGCATCTGTTCGGCGCGATCGAGCAGATAATAGTCGCCGGTGAGGTCTTTGGGCGTCAACGAAAAATCCAGAACCCGCCGATCATAAATTTCGCGAAAAGCAAAATTCTCGGTGAAAAAGCTGAGTGGAAAAACGGCATACCACGGCGGTCGAATCCGTTCCTTGACTTGCACGGTCTTGTAGCCATCCTTTTGGAGTTGAATTTCGCGGGTTCCGTAATACGTGTATGGCACGGCGACTGGAGTGTGGCCAATTGTATGGCGGTCGATCGTCACGAGCGCTCCTTCGGGCTCGCTGCGAATGAGCAGCCGCCGCTGAACACAACCGGTCAGCAGCGGGCTACCCAAGGCAATCCAGAAGACTAGAACCAGCCCGGCGTGCGGATGTAGATGTCGATGGAAATGCCGTGCTCGATCGGTCACGAGTCTATCGCCGGTAGTCGCCAATTTGTTGAACGAGGCTGGACTATAGCGATCGCTTAATTCCAGCAAAAGGCACATTTTTCAGAGAAAGTGTCGTTTTGCGAACGATGCCATCAAGTTAAGATAGGGAAACTCGCGTGATCCAAAAGGCAAGGGCAATGAATGGCACGCGCGGATCCAGTGGAAAACGATTGGCCGTTGCATGAGCGATAGCTTTGTCAAATGGGACGCCTACCTCACGGTCGCCTCGTTAAGCGACATTGGGTTGCGTCGGACGACCAATCAGGACAACTTGTGCATTTCCTTTGCCAGCAATATGGAAACTTGGCGTCGCCGCGGCCACCTGTTTATTGTGGCCGACGGGATGGGCGGGAACGCCGCCGGCGACTTGGCCAGCAAAATTGCGGTCGATTCGATCCCGCATCTTTACAGCAAGTTGCTGGACGGGTCGCCGGTCGAGGCACTGCGCCGGGCGTTGATCGACGCGAACGCGGAAATCTATCGGCGCGGCCAGGCGAACGAAGAATTTCAGAACATGGGTACGACCTGCAGCGGGCTGCTCCTGTTACCAATCGGTGCGGTCGTGGCGCATGTGGGCGACAGTCGCGTTTATCGATTGCGGGGCACGACACTCGATCAATTGACCTTTGATCACAGTTTGGTGTGGGAGATGCGCGCCGCCGGTCAAGTATCGGGCAAAGGCGAATTTTTTAAGTTCGGGAAGAACTACATCACGCGTTCCTTAGGGCCGTATCCGGAGGTTCAAGTCGATTTAGAAGGACCGTTTCCGATCCAGCCGGGGGACGCATTTGTGTTGTGTTCGGACGGGCTAACGGGTCAAGTGACCGATGAAGAGATTGGTGGCGTACTCGCCAGTTTGCCGCCGAGCGAGGCGGCCCGCACGTTGATCGATATTGCCAACTTGCGCGGTGGCCCTGATAACATCACGGTGATCATCGTCCGCATCCAGCATGCCGATCTGGCGACTACGGGCCAACCGGGCGTTGCAGCGGGGCCACGGAAGCGAGCGGTCAAGGCCAGCTCGTGGGTGTTGTTCTGTACGGCACTGGCCGTCGCGGCGTTACTGCAGTTGCTCAATGTCCCGCTGCCCGGGGTGGCAGTTCCACTGATCTTGGCCTTTTTCGGTTTCGTTTGGATTTTCGTCCAGGTATTGCGCGGACTGAATGCGGTGGATGGACCGGCGGATGGAAGCCGATTGGGGCGGGGACCGCATGTCCGCGTCGATTGCTCTACCAGCGGATGGGGACTCGTCGCTAAACTTCGCGAAATGGATCGTGAGATTCTGGACGTTATCAAGGAGCGCGGTTGGTCGTATGACCAGGAGCATTGGCGGCAATTATCTTCCGAGGTGGATAAGGCCGTTGACGAACAAGATTTGGCGGCTGCGATTCGGTTGTCCAGTCGCGCCACGACCTTCTTGATGGATCAGATTCGACGGCGCGATCCGGGTGGAACCACTGCCGTCGATTTGGGGAGCTGACGGCGCGTGTCCCCATCGTTCATTTGAAGTTGTTGCAGATTGCGTGACACATGGCGGTGATCACCCGACACGTTTTGATGGAGCTCGTGAAGACGTTCGTGTTGGCGTCGGCCGCGATCACCGGTTTGATGGTTCTCCTGATCTTAGTTCAAGAAGGTTGGCGCGAGCAATTGACCCTGTGGGCGATCTTGGAGTTGATCCCCTATACCGTCCCCACTTCGTTGTGTTTTGCTATCCCCGGCACGATCTTGTTCGCGGCCTGCGTGACTTACGGTCGGATGAGTGCCAGCAATGAGATCGTCGCCATCAAAGCGGCCGGTGTTGCACCTTGGGCGGTGGTGCAGCCCGGGCTCGTGTTGGCGTTTTTGCTGAGCTTGTTGACCGTTTACCTGAACGACATCTCGGTGACTTGGGGCCGTCGCGGTGCCTACCGTGTGATTTTGCATTCATCGGCGCAGACCATTTACACCATGCTCCGCGCGCAAGGGACGTTTGCCAAGGGGCGGATCTACATCGATGTCGATGATGTTCGCGAGTCCGATTTGATCAATCCGTTTATCACCCGCCTGGGCGAACGCGGCGACGAACCGTTGGAAATGCGGGCCGAGCGTGCGAAAATATTCGTCGATCCAGAAAACGATCAGCTGATCATCGAACTCGTCAATGGGCATGTGAGTTTGGGAAGCACTCTCGTATTCGAGTGCGACCACAAGCAGTTTCCCGTGCCGCTGGGCGATGTCACGAAAAAGACCGACTCCGGCGACAGTCCGTCGAACATGGAGCTGAGAAATATTCCGCGCGAGTTGGTGCGCCACCGAGCCGAACTAGCGGAGCGGCGCCGGCTGTTGGCCCTGCGGATGGCGGCACAAGCAGTCACGGGAGACATGCTGGCACTCACTCATCCCAAATGGTCCGCCGAATTGGATCGCCTGCAAACGGAAGTCTATCGCGAGCACCGACTGCGCACCGAGCCTTGGCGACGCTGGGCCAATGGCTTCAGTTGCCTGTGTTTCATGCTTGTGGGAGCGCCCCTAGCGATCTTGTTGCGCCGGTTCGATTTTTGGACGAACTTTGCCATTTGTTTCATGCCCATCTTATTGCTCTACTACCCGCTGATGATGTTCGGCGTGAGCCAAACAAAATCCGGCGCTCTCCCGCCCTGGATGGTTTGGACGGGCAATGCCGTGTTGGCCATGATCGGCTACGCACTCTTGCGCCGGGTGCACAAGCACTAACGGCCTGCGTCCAGTCTGCGCGTCGCGTTGGGACTACGATTTCGTTGTTGCGGCTGGTACACTGGAGACGGGCCCGGCGAGCGGCCTCGTTCTGGCCATCGGCGACCGCCGCCGAGGCAACGACACCTGTTCCGAATGTAAATGCGAATGACACGATCCGTGACAAAATCTGCAGCGACGCAGCAGCATGAAGTGGAAATCCAAGGCGTTCGGCTGCACTTGGCCCATCCGCACAAGATTGTTCAGGAATGGATTGGCCAACAAGAGATTCTGAAACAGGTCCTCGCTTGTTGGCTGGTAATCAATGAGCACGACTTGCCGTTGACGCCTCGTTTGGTGGGTCCACCGGGCATCGGCAAGACTGCCTTAGCGGTGGCGGCTGCGGCTGTCCGCGGGCAGGAGTTGTACATCTATCAATGCACGGCGGACACCCGCCCGGAAGACTTATTGGTCACGCCCGTTTTGGCGGAAAGCGGTCGGATTGCCTACCATGCTTCGCCCCTGGTGACGGCGATGATCCGCGGCGGCATTTGCATTCTGGATGAAGGCAACCGCATGAATGAAAAGTCTTGGGCTTCGCTGGCACCGTTGTTGGATTACCGGCGCTATGTGGAATCGATCGTGGCGGGCATCGCGATCGGTGCCCATGCGGATTTTCGCTGCGCGGTGACCATGAACCAAGACGAATCGACATTCGAGATCCCGGACTATATTCTCAGTCGCTTGCAGCCAACGTTGCAATTGAGCTTTCCCAATCGGGAGGATGAGTTAGCGATCCTGAAATACCATTTGCCGTTTTGCGCGCCGGATATGTTGGCCATGACCGTGGAATTCCTGCAACACGCGCATCAATTGAAACTGGACTTTTCCACACGCGACGGACTCAACGTCCTGCGATACGCTATGAAACGCGTGGCGCAGGATACGACGCATCCCTTGACGGTCGATGCCGCCTGGCGCGAATCCTTAGAGCACTGTTTGGGCGCCGAAGCGCTCGACTTAGAGCGCTTGGCACGCGCCCGTGAGAAGACGTTGGGCGGCCAGGCGTTGCCCTTGGGTTTTGGCGATTTTTTCTTCTCGGCCAACGACCCCTTGCATCCCGATGCGAGTTCGAACGAAGCCGGAGAAGCGTGGGGGCAGTTTTTGGAGGGAAATGAAGACGACGAAGATGTCGATGATGACGACGACTTTGATAACCTCACGGACTCCGACTTTTTCGAGTCCGATTCGGATGATGACGACGAGCCCCCTTCGAACTAGGAGCACCTGGGTTCGCGATGTTGGATGCTGTACTGGAAATTGGACCACGCGTCACCGCGTTGCCGATCGTACATGGCAGCGGTGATTTTGCTTGGGAAGTTCGCCGCCTGATGGCGCACGGGGCGTTTGATTGTCTGGCCATACCGTTGCCCAATTCCTTCCGCAGCGCCGTGTTGGCGGCGGTTTTGGAGTTGCCCACTCCGTCGATCGTGCTCGCGCAGGAAAATTGGACAAACGCGGACTCGGTAGCGAGCGACGACAACCAGTCGCTGGACGGCAGCGCGAGCTATGTACCGATCGATCCTTGCCAGGGCGTCATCGCCGCCGTCCGGTGGGCACTGGAGGAAC
>JACTND010000193.1 GCA_014584305.1 Planctomycetota bacterium
GGTGGGGAGCGTTCTTCCGCAACACGCGCAACCAGAAAACTGAGACCGAGTTGGTCTTCTTGATTACCCCGCGTTTTATTAACCCGATTGAACAGGCGGCGTTGAACCACACGCTCCCCGGCCGGAACACGCGGGATCCGTCCACGTATGAACTGATGATTAACGGTTATTTGGAAGTCCCGGATTGTGGCGACGATTGCCCGGTCAATCGCTTCGGAGTGGATGTTATGCCGACGGCTCCGTCACACTCGATGGGATACCAATTCTCGGATCAACGCCCGAGCACAACGAACCGCAATTCCCCGCCAGCCGCGGGTATCTCCCGCCCCGCTTCATTTGGGAACTCTCCGCAGCCAACGCGAAGCGGATTCGGTTACCCCTCCACCAATGATACGACCAGGAGTATTTTACGCAGTTTAAAACCGATGCCGACTGATGGTCCATCGGAAGAGGTTGATTTATTTGGCGGCAATGCTGTAACGTATGTCGGATACACTTCGGATTGCAGTTTGCGACCCCAACGAACGTGGCCGCGATGAACTCAAAAGATACCTCGTCGGCATGGACCGGATTTGGCTGGAAGCCGAATGCTCCCGCTATGAGTTCTTCCAGGATGTAGTGGCGCAGACGTCGCCCGATGCCGTTATTATCAACCTCGACGGCGACCCCAATCGGGCCATGCACTTGGTGGGCGCGATCAAAGTGGATGCGCCGCAATGTGCCGTGATTGTCGTCAGTGCCGACACCGATGGCCAGCTCATTCTGAAATCCATCCGTGCCGGTGCCAACGAGTTCTTGACGTCGCCCATCGAAATCGACGAACTGGTCAGCGCCATCGATCGCATTAGCCATTCAGGCGAACGCGTGCAACGCACGAAATCTGGGGCAACGATCGCAATCGCTGGAGCGTCCGGAGGCGTGGGCTGTACCACCACTGCCGTGAACGTGGCCTGTTCCTTGGCCCGAAATCCAGCCCATACCGTCGTGCTGGTTGACTTGGACCTCTCGCTCGGCGACGCCGATGTGTTTTTGGACTCTATTCCCGACTATACGTTGTTGGAAGTTTGCCAAAACATTTACCGACTTGATTTGGCCATGTTGCGGAAATCGCTGACCAAACATGAGTCCGGCGTTTATCTATTGCCACGGCCTGTCCATTTAGAGGACTTGAACGGGATCAGCGGCGACGAGTTTAAAAAGGTGTTGGGCTTGCTGAAGGCTTCGTTCTCACATTTGGTGTTCGATCTATCCAAAGCCTTCAATCGCTTCGATATTATCGCAATGCAATCCGCAGAACACGCCCTGTTGCTCACCCAGCTCGACCTCCCCTGCCTACGGAATGTCGTGCGGTTGTTGGCGTCCTTTGAGACCATCGGAGAGATCAACAACAAACTGAAGATCGTGGTCAACCGGTCGGGCTTGGACAAGTCACAGATATCGACGACGAGTGCGGAAGAGACGATCAATCGCCCCATCTATTTTCACATCCCCAACAACTTTGCATTGATCGCCGAATGTCGCAACAATGGCATTCCGTTAATCGCACACGCGCCAAAAGCTGCTGTCACCCAAGCGTTTATGGAACTGGCGGACAAACTCTGCGCGACCACCAACGCTCCTAACCAATCGCCTGAGCCAGAAAGGAAAGAGAAGAAAAGCTGGCTCAAATTTCTCACCAAATAGCGGCTTTCCGGCACACCCGGCTAGCCGCCCGAATTGCCGCCTTCGTTAGGCTTTAGAAAATTCTTGAGACGAGAGGCCTGACGGTCTTTGCCGCTATCTGCTTGCCGCATCAAGTTTTTCTCGCGTTGCCTGATCTCCGCTTCCATTTGCTCGAGGCGCGCCCGCTCTTGGCTCATTTGCGCGCGCATGATTGACAATTCCATTTCGCTTTGCCGTATCGCCTGAACCAATTGTTCGCGCAGTGATTCGACATCTTGATACACTTTGGCTCCGTCGTTCGTAGAATTGTTTCCGTGGACGTCAAGTTCGTCTTGTTCGCCGTTATTCAACAGGCAATTCTCGTTGCTTGATTCCATGTCGACGACGTCCAAGAAATCCGTTTGCTCATCTGCCTGAGACGTTGGTTGGCCGGTCCATACGGAATCGATGTTGAGTACATCGTCGCAGGTGGAGCGCGACTCGGTGCTGGAGGAGGTGGGCGACGGCTTGCGCCTTCCTTGTCTTTTGTTCGACGAGTGATCCGCTCGGCTGTTCTGTTCCCGCAGTACGCTTGACGCGTTCTGCACATTCTGGGTTGGCCCACGGCGTGCATCAGTGGCAGTACCGTCTGCCTCATTTTCGAATGACTTCAGCAATTGCTCTCGTCGCCGGTTCCAATCTAATGTCTCATGATCGATAGCAGAGGTCACGACTTCATCTCCTGGCGAAGACTCGCGATCGTCGTGCGTTACCTGCAGATCTTCTAATGGTTCCTCGGTGGCGAGGTCGTCTGGAAGCATCTCGTCCAAAGACAAAGTGTCATCGACGATCTCTTGCAGCAGAGCCGAGCTGGACTCCGACAACCGGCGATCCGGATCGGCGAGTGCGTCGTCCCTGGCGTCGGGATCGATCGGCATGGCCTCAGTTAGCGCCGATCGATGGAAAGTCAATTGCCATTCGACGAGCGCGTCAACTTTGCGATTGATGGACTCAATGCGGTGGGCGATTCCAGATAAAATCTGCTGCAAGGTTGACCAACGCTCTTCATGCACGAAGTCTGTTTGCTCAAGTTTGCGCAACAGGCTTGCTAAGAGCGAGATGCCCGACGGGCTCGCATCGAGATCACCTGAAGTTGGCGCCGTAGCCCGGCGAACAGAGCGTGCCATATGTCGAACAATTCATGCAGCATTCGCAGTTGGTATTCGTAAAACAATAGGTCATAAACCACTGGCAAGCAACGAAAATCGACGTCAGAACGCAGTGTGCGACCGGTCAATTTGACCTGCGGTTCGCTGCGCGTCAAAATGCTGCCGAAGCGGATAGGGACGTAGCGGTTTTTCGGTCTATGCCGGTTGACCGCGGGGCAGGCATGTCCGATTATGGACCCGAAAATGGCCCCCTGAGTCAAGTCCGTTCGGTTCCGGCGAGCCCAAACGGGGACCAGTCGGGAACTGGATCGCCAATGAGCATTTGCAATAGGCTCGGCGTGCCATGGTTGCCCGCCAGGAGAGGCATTCAAGTACGAGAAATGGAATTGTGGAGTTGTGATCGATGGCAATGAATACCGAACCCCACCACCAACCATTCGCACATTTACATTGCCACACCCACTACAGTTTGCTGGACGGCGCTAGCCGCATTGACGAATTATTGGACCAGACGAAATTGTTGGGAATGAACGCCCTGGCCATTACCGACCACGGAAACTTGCATGGTGCGTTGGAGTTCTACCGACAAGCGCGGCAACGTGACATCAATCCCATCATTGGCTACGAGGCCTACATTACTTCGGGCAGTCGGCACAACAAGTCACTGGGAGACCGCGAACAGACCTATCATTTGACACTACTTTGCCAGAACCGAACTGGTTTTAGAAACTTGGTTAAATTGGCGTCGGCGGCCAGTTTGGAAGGATTTTACTTCAAACCCCGAATTGACCGCGAACTGCTGGAGCGCTATGCGGAAGGAATCATTTGCCTCAGCGGTTGTGTTTCCAGTGAATTCAACCAACGACTGCTGGCAGGCGATCCGCAACGGTCCGAAGCGTACTTTTCGGAAGCGGAAAAGGTCGCGGTTTGGTTTCATCGACTATTTGGAGATCGTTATTTTATCGAGATCATGAACAATGGCGTTGAGGTTCAGCGTCTGGCTTTGATCGGTGCTGTGGAGGTGGCTCAGCGCCTGGGAATCCCATTGGTGGCTACCAGCGACTGTCACTATGTCCATCGCGGCGATGCTGCGGCACAGGATGTGATGCTCTGCGTGAATACGGGTCATTTTCGTACGGATACCAACCGGATGAAAATGGACGGCGATCAATACTACCTCCGCTCTCCCGGCGAAATGTATCAGTTATTCCCCGGCTTGGAAGATGCCGTCCGTCGCTCGCAAACAATTGCCGATTCCATCGATATTCAGTTGAACCTGAACGTACGACATTTCCCCGTCTATCAAGTTTCTCCCGAGACGACGGCCGAACAACAATTGCGCGACCTTTGCGAGCGCGGCCTGCGTGAACGCTATTCCGAGAACGCGGAGATGTGGAATGGCGATCAATTGGCCGAGGTAGTCGTCGCGCGACTGGAACGAGAGTTGAAAGTCATCAATCAACTCGGATTTGCCAATTACTTTCTGATTTGTTGGGATTTTGTTCAGTTCGCGCGTAAGCAAGGGATCCCGGCGACAGCTCGTGGGAGTGGCGTGGGGGCGCTCGTCTGCTATGCCCTCTACCTCAGTCATGTCTGCCCGATTCGATTTGGCCTTCTCTTCGAGCGATTCCTCGACGAGAACCGGTTGGAAGCGCCGGACATCGATATTGATTTCTGTCAGGAGCGACGTGGCGAAGTCATCCGCTACGTCAAAGAAAAGTACGGCGAAGAAAATGTCGCGCAGATCGGCACTTTCAATACTATGGCCGCCCGGGCCGCTATCAAGGACGTCGGGCGCGTTCTCGGACTGCCGTTGGCCCGAGTCAATCACCTGACGTCGTTGGTCCCCTCGCGGCCTGGCGTGACGCTACGCGAAGCTTTGGATGAGGTGGAAGACCTGCGCCGCGCCCGTGACACCGACTCGGATGTCAGCGAGGTCATCGAGTTTGCTCTTAAATTGGAAGGTCTCGCCCGCAATATCGGTACGCACGCCGCCGCAGTCGTTATCGGCGATCAACCCCTCACCGAGTATGTGCCGCTGTGCCGTGTCACTGGCAAAGATGACGTCATTACGCAATGGTCAATGGCCGACGTTGAAGCGGCTGGCCTGCTGAAAATGGATTTCCTTGGTCTGCGCAACTTGACCATTCTCAGCAATGCCATTGCCATCATCGAACAAACCACTGGCCGGCGCTTGGACCCGTTGGCATTTCCTTTGGACGACGCCGAAACGTTTCGCTTGTTGCAAGCCGGCGAGACCAAAGGCATTTTTCAATTGGAAAGTGGGGGAATTCGCGATCTTCTCGTGAAAATGAAACCCGATCATTTTCGTGACATTATCGCCACCAACGCGCTGTATCGCCCCGGGCCGCTGGAAGGCGGTCTCGTGGACCAGTACGTCG